>CAZKWI010000026.1:0-11480 GCA_964556455.1 uncultured Planctomycetia bacterium
GGCTTAATCCGGAGGAGTGCTATTATGCTATCGCGTAAAAGTATTTGCATTACCGTGGCAGACGCCTAAATTGACCATATTGGCGAGAAGCAAGCCCGAAGAGACGGTCTTATCAGCGTGCAAGTCAACAATATCATCCGGGGACCCGGGGACCGCACACACCGACTGCCGCAACTCAGGCTGTAATTACTGCATGTCTTATGGAGTGGGTGGAGTGACCTAAACAGATCGACCTTGATGGATAAAATGTTCAGAAATATATACTCACATTCAAACATGCTCGTAGATAAAGTCAGGATGTCGGCTTTTAGCCGGGCGATCAAAGAAGTGGTCAAAAGCGGGGATGTAGTAGTAGATATCGGCACCGGAAGCGGTATCCTGGCTTATTTCGCCCTCCAGGCCGGTGCAAAAAAAGTATATGCTATAGAGCAGGGACCGATCATAGAGGATGCGAAAAAGATCGCCGAGGTCAATAGCTTAGGCCAAAAAATAGATTTTATTAAAGGAGTTTCGGGTGATATTGAAATTGACGAGAAGGCAGATGTGGTCATCTCAGAAGTTATCGGGCTTTTCGGATTAGAGGAGAATATAGATAAGATCCTGATCGATGCCAGAAACAGGTTCTTAAAGCCCGGCGGCAGGCTTATACCATCCTGGCTGGACCTTTATCTTGTCCCGGTTGAGGCAAAGGAGATATGGGACAAGAATATCGCAATATGGAACAAATATTTTTTCGACCTGGATTTCACGGCGGTGAAAGAAGTGGCTGTCTCCAGGAGATACCAGCTTGATTGCAGCAAGAATGCAGAAGCGATCGCAGCTCCAGCCAAAATTGCCCATTTTGATTTTTGCAGGGCAGACAGTCTTAACCGCATATTCAGGACGGAACTGGTCATTAGCAAAAAAAGTGTTCTTCACGGCCTGGTGGGGTATTTTAAGGCGGGGCTGTCGGATAAAGTCACTCTCTCCAATTCACTTCAGGACCCCCTTACGCATTGGGAGCATACATTTTTCCCGATGAAAGATGCCGTGGAAGTTGAGCCTGGAGACCGCATAGCTTGCAGGATAACGGCCATACCGCATTACAAGACTATTTCCTGGCAATGGGATACCAAAGTCCTGCGGGCTGACAGAACGATCGCGAATTTCAGCCAGTCCAGTTTCAACATGAGTAAAGAAGAGATGGTTATAGGAAGAAAGGAATTCAAGCCCTCACTTACCCCCGAAGCCAAAATGGCCGGCGAGATACTTGATCTTTGCGACGGCCAAAAGACGATCGAAGAGATATCAGAGATCATGTGCAAGAATTACCCTGAAAGATACAAGACCCTTAAAAAGACGATGCAGGAAGTGATGGGCACGGTTTCAGGGAAGGTCAGAACCGGCAATGAGCGATAATCCTTATCATGAATCTGACCTGCGCAAGATCTTCGGCCTTATAGGGTCGTATAAAAAAGAAATCCTACTGCTCACATTTCTTGGCCTTCTCTCGTCATTGTTTGTGCTGGCCGCCCCTTATATCTCCAAGCTTTTTGTGGACACGGCGTTCATCAACAAAGATATGGCCAGGTTCCTCAACCTCTCTTTTATAGGCGGCGCAATATTCATTTTCAGCACTGCGGTCCGCACTTTTGCAAACATCGCCCGGAACCGCATAATGATAAAGCTTAGATTCGGTCTTTCGAGAAGGTTCATCAAAAAGTTCTATTCATTCGGGCTGGGATCCATCCGGCTGAGGTCCGTCGGAGAAAATGTATACCGTTTTTCCGATACTGAAACGATCTCGTCATTCCTGCTGGAGCACTGCCCGAACATAATAGCCGATCTTATCAAAACAGCCGTTATCCTCGGCATATGCCTCTGGCTGAACCCGCGCCTTACGCTGCTCTTGGTCATCCTGAGTCCCTTGTATATACTTAACAGCATCTTTTTCCAGAAAAGGGTGCTCCCTGTTTATGAGAGGATGTGGCGGCAGAGCGCAAAATTATCCAAGGTGGTCTACGAAGCGTTTTCAAGGATATCCATCATCAAGGTCTTTGGCATGGAAAGATTTATGATCACCAGGTATGTAAAGGAGCTGGTGAAGAATTTCCGTTTGATGATAAGCAACTTCCGGTGGGGGGTTATCAACAACCTGGCTTCGACGTTCCTCAGTAAGGCTGTCTTCGGCCTTATCGCGCTTTACGGCGGATGGCTGATCATAAAAGACAGGCTGACGCTGGGCGGTTACACCGCGGTCATGATCTATCTCACGCAGCTGGGCGGGCTGTTTATGTCGTTCAGTTACCGCTTCAGGGTTCTGGCGAAGGCGGCGGTTTCGTTGGAGAGATTCTCTGAACTCATGGAGATGGAGCCGGATATAAAAGAGGCACCGGGCGCAAAAGACCTTGCCGCGCCGAAAGGGAGCATTGCCTTCGAGAGGCTTTCTTTCGGATACGAAAAGCCGAAGATGATCCTGAAAGATATAAACCTCGTCTTACCGGCCTCTTCACTGATAGGTGTGGTTGGTCCGTCAGGCTGCGGGAAGACTACGTTCATAAATCTCATGTTGAGATTGTATGACCCCTGGCAAGGGAGGATAACTCTCGATGGCCTGGACCTGAAGGAGGTAAAGCTCGATTCATTAAGAAATAATATGGCCGTAGCCGCACAAGAGCCTCTTCTTTTCGATGCCACTATAAGGGAGAACATCGTCTTCGGCTTGAAAGATATAGACGAAGAGAGGCTTGTAGGGGCCTCAAAGGTAAGCTGTGTGCACGATTTCGTCATGAAGCTCCCTGAGGGATATGACAGCCTCATAGGAGAGAACGCCTACAGGCTTTCCGAGGGCATGAAGCAGAGAGTGGCCCTGGCCAGGGCGGTCTTGAGAAACCCATCTATACTTATACTGGATGAAGCGACTTCATCGGTGGATTTTTTCACCGAGGAGAAGATCTTTTCGGGATTGAAGAGAATGAGAAAGGGCCTTACGACGATCATTATCTCGCACCGGCTCTTTTCCATAAGAGATGCCGATAGGATATATTTCTTGAGAGACGACGGCGGGATCGATGAAGGCGCTCACAAGGGCCTGCTGACGCAAAGCACTCCGTATAGAGAATTTTTCCGCACACAGAAGGCTTAAAAAGAAAGATACCCGTTGGACCTCAAAAATAAGGATATACTAAACCTTAACCGCGAAGACCTCACCGGCCTTCTTGAGGACACCATAGAAAAGGGCGCATCTTTAAGGTTCAAGGCGTCCGGATTCAGTATGATACCCTTTATCAGGAACGGCGACGTTGTCGTGGTATCACCGCTGTCAAAAGACATGGACCTATTCGGCAGGACCGTAGCTGCTATCCACCCCGGGTCAAAAAACCTAGCGGTTCACAGAGTGGTAGGGACCACCGGCGGAGACTATATCCTAAAAGGCGACAATGTAGTTAGCGTGGACGGCATTGTGCCGAAGAAGGATATTCTGGGATATGTATCAAATATAGAAAGAAGAGGCAGAAAGGTCCTGATCGGATTAGGGCTTGAGCGTTCCCTAATAGCCTTAATGAGCCGGATCAACATGGTTTTTGCCTTAGTGCGCTGTGTCAAAAAACTGCCTTTTTTCCCAAAAAACGCAAAATGACAGAGCAGGATCTGATCAGCGGTCTGTCCCGGATCTAACCCCAGGCCCGTGCCCAGCCTCTGCTATCAGCGTCTTGACTTTATAATACTATAATGTTATAGTATATGAAAATTTTAATATATATGCCGGCCTTCGGGCCGCAACGCATCATATTATTATGTTATGGCAGATAAGCGGTTAAAGGTATATTACAGCGGGATGGTCCAGGGGGTAGGTTTCAGGTTCACTGCCGAGAGGATAGCCGGAAGGCTGGGAATTACCGGCTGGGTGAGGAACCTTCCGGACGGCAGGGTGGAACTTATGGCGGAGGGTGCTGAGGAAAGACTGAAGGACCTGCTCAGCGACATAACAAGCAGCACATTGGGGAGTTATATCCAGGATACCGATGTCAAGTGGTCTGAGCCTACCGGTGAATTCAGCGGTTTCGGAATAAGGTTCGCCTGAATGAAGTATATAATATTTTCAGACATCCACGGCAATCTCGAGGCTTACAAGGCGGTGCTGGATAATATCAAGCCGCGCAGGGGTACGAAGTTTCTCTGCGTAGGCGATATAGTAGGGTACGGAGCGGATCCTTCGGAATGCATAAAACTCACAAAGAGGCTGGATTCTGTCATCGTATGCGGCAATCACGACTGGGCCAGTGTCGGACGGATGCCGTTGACGTATTTCAATGATCATGCCAGGGCGGCGGTTGAATGGACGGCTTCCGTTCTGACCATGGATGAAAAGGATTATCTGAGCTCTTTGAGCCTTACCCGCGAGAGCGATGGCGCGATACTGGTCCACGGCACGTTGAGCGATCCAGAGAGATTTGATTACCTTGCGGATCGGGATACGGCCTATGATATGATGCTCTCGATGAAAACAGCGATGGCTTTTGTCGGGCACACGCATGCCCCCGCTATTTTCACGTTAAGGGATGACAGGCTGAGTTATTCACTCAGCCCGCGTGTGGAGATCTCCGGCGAAAAAAAGTATGCTGTGAATGTAGGCAGCGTAGGTCAGCCGCGCGACGGCGACTGGCGCGCTTCATATTGTGTCTGGGATAAAAGCGCTGGGACCATTGAGATAAAACGCGTGGAGTACGATGTAGCAGAAGCACAGAGAAAGATAATCGAAGCCGGCCTGCCGGAATTCCTGGCAGAGAGGCTTAGTAGTGGAAGATGAGCGCTGACGAGAAGACAAAGAACCGCATAAAGAAGCTAAGAGCCCTTATAAATAAGCACGACAGGCTCTATTATATCGAGGACTCTTCCGAGATATCGGACCAGGAATACGATAAGCTCATGAAGGAGCTTGAGGGCCTTGAGAAGGACCACCCGGAGCTTACAACGGTTGATTCGCCTACGCAGAGGGTCGCGGGGAGCCCTATAGAACGTTTTAAGACGGTAAGGCACATAGAGCCCATGCTCAGCATGGATAATACCTATTCGGCGGAAGAATTAAGGGAGTTTGACAAACGGATCAGGAAAAATCTTCCCCGCGAAAAAGTGGAATACGCTGTGGAGCTTAAGATAGACGGCGCGAGCGTATCGCTTCTGTATAAGAAAGGCCTGCTCAGCGTGGGGTCGACAAGGGGCGACGGCCAGAATGGAGACGATGTTACAAATAACATAAAGACGATAAAGAGCATCCCCCTCAAGTTGGACGCAGAAAGTGCAGGGGTGCCCGCTGTCATAGAGGTGAGGGGCGAGATATTCATAGGTTTCACCGCTTTTGAAAAACTGAACAGAGAGGCGGAGAGATCGAACGAGGAGCCTTTCGCCAATCCAAGGAACGCCGCGGCCGGTTCCCTCAAGCTGCTCGACCCCCGGACCGTAGCGAAGAGGCAGCTCAATATCTTCGTCTACGGCGCAGGCCATTGCGAGCCGGAGGGCTTTAAGAGCCAGTCAGAGGTCTTAGATTTTTTGAAAAAGAACCATTTTAATGTGAACCCGAACATCGCTAAGTTCAGTGATATTGGGGATGTGATAGAATACTGCGATAGATGGGAGAAGAAGAAAGAGAAGCTGGATTACCATATAGACGGGATGGTGATCAAGGTAGATTCTTTCAAACAGCAGAAGAAACTGGGCGCAACCGCAAAGTCGCCGCGTTGGATGATATCCTATAAATTCCCGGCGGAGAGGAAGGCCACAAAGCTTCTGGATATCACGGTCCAGGTGGGCAGGACAGGCACGCTTACTCCCGTAGCTACACTGGAACCGGTCCATATCTCGGGCACCACCGTTTCAAGGTCGACCCTGCACAATTTTGACGAGATAAAGAGGCTCGATGTAAAGATAGGCGACACCGTACTTATAGAGAAGTCGGGCGAGATCATACCAAAAGTGATCGAGGTCCTTAAAGATAAGAGGACCGGCAGGGAAAAGGCCTATACGCCCCCTAGCAAATGTCCGGCATGCGGCTCAAAGGTCGTAGATGATGAAAGCGAAGTGGCTGTGCGCTGCGGCAATATTTCCTGCCCGGCTCTGGTGAAGAACAATATCTTTCACTTTGCCTCGAGGAACGCTATGGATATAGAAGGGTTGGGGACGGCTGTGGTGGAACTCCTTGTGGATGAAGAGCTGGTATCGGATTGCGGGGACCTCTATTCGCTGAAGGCCGTGGATATAGAGAAGCTCCCGCGCCTCGCAACGAAATCCGCCCAAAATTTAGTAGACGCTATAGAAAGATCAAAAACGAAACCTCTGTCAAAGCTCATATTCGCACTGGGCATCCGCCATGTGGGCGCGCGCGCGGCCTGGATACTGGCCGAAAAAATCGGCTCTCTGGACGCTGTAGCGAAACAATCCGTCGAGGACCTCACGAAGATACACGAGATAGGCGGCGTAATGGCTGGATCGATCGTGGATTTCTTCAAAGAGAAGGCCAATGCAGCTGTTGTGGCGAAATTGAAGGCCGCAGGCGTAAATACGAGACAAGCGCGGAAGAAGGTCCGGTCTACGCCTGTCAGCGGCAAGACGGTGGTTGTAACGGGCAGCCTTTCTAATTATACGAGAGAAGGGATAGAATCCAAAATAAGGGAATTGGGCGGCAGTGCCACATCAAGCGTGTCAAAGAATACCGACATACTTATTATCGGAGAGTCCCCGGGATCGAAACTTGCCAAGGCGAGAAAATTCGGGGTCAGGATCATAACTGAAGACGAATTTGAGAAGATGGTGAACAAATGACAAAGAGACTCATCTCGATAGCGCTGATCATTTCAATGGCATCGGCTGTTACCGGCTGTGAGGCGATACAGAGGAAATTCACCCGCAAGAAAAAGAGAGAAGTCCTAAGGCCGAGGTTCTACCAGGAGGGCGAGGCCGACACCAGGCCGCATCTGGAGCTCTATATCATGCACTATACGCTCTGGAGATCATGGCAGACAGAGCTGCTCACCGGGACTACCGAGAACGCCAAGAGGAGAAGGATGAGCTGCAATGAGCTGATCGGACATCTCATGGATATGAAAAAACATCTTGTTAGAGAAAAGGCGGATGAACTGCAGCTGTATATAAACGAAGTGGTAAAGGTGACCGACAGGATAAAAACAGGCAGCTCCACCATAATGGAGACCGGCCATCTCAAGCACAATCTGGAGAAACTGGGCGCGCGCATAGAGAGAAAATTTTTCTATAAGGACATAAAGAAATATATAAAATCGGATTGATAAATACATCCAGGAGGTGAAAGTGGAGAAGGACGGAATGATCATAAAAAAGATGGTACTCGGCGGCATGAAGGCCAACTGCTATATATTCGGCGATTCCAGGACAAAGGAGGTCTTTATTATCGACCCGGGCGGGGATTATCACAAGATAAGGGCGGCGCTCGATAGCGCCGGTTTTAAGCCTAAGGCTGTTATCAATACGCACGGCCATATAGACCACATAAGCGCCAACAGGTACCTGGGCCTGCCGATATGGATACACAGAGACGACGCGCCGTTCCTGGGCGATTCAAAGAAGAACCTCTCTTCGCTATTCGGGTTCAACCTAAAATCCCCTCCGGCGGCAAGGCTGCTTGAAGAAGGTGAGACCCTTAAGATAGGCGACCTTACCCTGGATGTTATACATACGCCGGGCCACACGCCGGGCTCTATCTGTCTGAAATCGGACGGGGTTATGTTCACCGGGGATATACTCTTTCTGGGCGGCATAGGCAGGTCCGATTTTCCCCACGGCTCGGAGAGGTCGCTTTTTGATTCTCTGAAGAATAAGGTCATGACGCTGGATGACAAGACGGTAGTTTACCCGGGCCACGGCCCGTCCACAACGATAGGCGACGAGAAGAAGTCTAACCCCTTCTTGTAGTATAGGGATTTGCCGACAAATGGAAGAGCTTATAGAGCAGTTCCTGAACTATCTTTCTGTTGAAAGAGGACTTGCCGCTAATACGATCCTCTCTTACAGGGCTGACCTTGTAAAGTTCACGGCCTTTTTGAAAGAACGCGGTATCACCTCTATCGACGCGGCCGGGAAGGACCACCTTACGGATTACCTTCTCCGTCTGAAGGACCGCAGCCTAGCGGCCAATTCGATATCCAGGAACCTAGCATCTATAAAGACATTCTATAAGTTCCTTGTGAATGAAAAATATGTCAGGGCCAACCCAGCCGGCGCGCTTGAATCGCCGAAACTGTGGAAGAGGCTTCCCGATACGCTGAGCGCGGGCGAGATAGAGAAACTTCTCGCAGCGCCTGACGCGAGGAACTGGAGGGGGGTGCGCGACAGGGCGTCGATAGAGCTGATGTACGCTACGGGCATGAGGGTCTCCGAGATAATAGCGCTTAAGATGAGCGGCCTGAATATGGATGTGGGTTTTGTGAGGTGTATGGGCAAAGGCTCAAAGGAGAGGATAATACCCCTGGGCAGGGCAGCGAAAGATTCCATAAACAAGTACCTCAGGAGGTCCAGGATCAAGCTGGCGGGGAAGAAACCCGACGACACACTCTTTCTTACGAGACTAGGCAGGCGTATGTCCAGGCAGAATTTCTGGAAGATGATAAGGTCTTACGCACGCGCGACAGGGATAAAGAAGAAATTTTCGCCGCATACGTTGAGGCACTCTTTTGCAACGCACCTCCTGGAGAGGGGCGCGGACCTCAGGATAGTCCAGGAGATGCTGGGGCATTCAGACATATCCACGACGCAGATCTACACACATATCAATAAAGAGAGGCTTAAGTCGATTCACCACAAGTTCCACCCAAGGCCGTGAAGTGCTATGAAAAAAGTGAATCTTAAAAAGCTCCCTAAGAGAACGGCGAATCTCCTTAAGATGATAGGGGTTATGGCCGGTGAGGAAGGTTGCAGGGCATTTGTAGTGGGCGGGGCCGTGAGGGACCTTATCCTGGGCGCCGGGAATTTCGACATAGATATAGTGGTGGAGGGGAACGCCGTAAAATTCGCGAAGAATTTCGCGGACTTTGTGAAGGGCTCGCTTGTGGCCCACAAAAAATTCGGGACGGCTACGGTGATGATGCCGTGGGGCAGGGCAGAAAAAGAACAACTCAGGGTGGATTTTACCACTTCGAGAAAAGAGAAGTACGCGTCTCCGGGTGCATTGCCTGATGTAGAATCGAGCGGACTCCGCGACGACCTCTACAGGCGCGACTTTACGATAAACGCGATGGCGGTAGCACTTAACAGCGGGAATTTCGGCGAACTGATAGATTTCTTCGGCGGTATGGAGGACCTGAAGCAGGGGATCATATCCGTTCTCCACGAAGGCAGCTTCGCGGATGACCCAACCCGCATATTCCGGGCGGTGAGGTTCGAGCAGAGGTTCGGGTTCAGGATAGACGCCTCGACGGAAAGCCTGATAAAGAAGGCGATAAAAAACCAGATGTTCTCAGCAGCAGGCAACATAAGGATTTGCCAAGAGCTGATACTCATGCTGAGCGAGGAAGACCCGCTGCCCGCTGTCAGGAGGATGCACCAGCTTGATGAGTTGAGGTTTATCCATCCGGGCATAAAGATGGGCCGCGGTACCGAACTTTTATTCAAATCCATTAAAAAGGCGTGGCAGTGGCATGAAGAACATAAAACAGGAAGAGAAGAACCCAAGAAATGGCTTATGTACCTTATGGCATTGTTCGATGACCTGAGCAGGGAG
Source organism: uncultured Planctomycetia bacterium (assembly GCA_964556455.1). Classification (GTDB taxonomy): domain Bacteria; phylum Omnitrophota; class Gorgyraeia; order JABMRJ01; family JABMRJ01; genus CAZKWI01. The sequence goes on from CAZKWI010000026.1 coordinate 9,728, forward strand.
GATAACAAGGCTGTATGCGGCAAGTTCGCCTTCAGCCGCGCAGATTCCGCGAAGCTCATTTTATACAAGGAGGATGCCTGTGGGGCGCTCGAGATCCTGTCGCAGAAAGGAACTGTAGCACCTTCAGCCATATACGCCAGGCTGCGCAACCTTCCTTACGACGCTATTCTCGTGTTATACGCAAAGGCCGGAACGAAAAAGGCGGAAGAGAGACTGGGGGATTTTATTTTAAAGCACAGCAGGATGAAGACGGAGGCTACAGGCGATGACCTTAAGAGACTGGGTTTTAAGCCCGGTCCCCGTATAGGCGCGACGCTTGAAGAGATCCTCTTTGCCAAAATAGACGGGAAGCTGAAGACCAGGCAGGACGAGCTCTCCTTCGCGAGGAGCCTTCTTACAGGATAAGATGACGGATTACAAAATAGAGATACTCTAACCGCAAAGGAGAACTGGACAAGATGAGTAAAAGACCGGCAAAGGTGCAGGAGGCGCTGAGAAGAGAGATAAGCCTCATACTGCATAAAGAGATCAAAGACCCGAGGCTCGGGTTCGTCACTATAACGAAAGTGGAGATAACCAAAGACCTGAAGAACGCGTTCGTCTATTACAGCGTCCTAGATAAAAAAGACGCCATGAACACCAAACACGCCCTCATGAGCTCCGAAGGTTATATAAAGCGGCTCATAGGCGACAGAATAAAGATGAGATTTGTGCCTGATATACATTTCAGGCTGGATAAGTCGATGGAGCATACGAGGCGCGTATTCGAAATACTCGACGAGATAAAAAAAGAGAGGAAGGATAATGGTAAAGAGTGAAATAATAGAAGCGATAGAAAGGTATAATAAGTTCCTTATAGTCTCCCACTTAAACGGCGAGGGAGATTCGCTGGGCAGCCAGTTCGCTTTTCTGGAGCTCATAAAAGCCCTCGGCAAGACCGGCGCGATAGTGAACGAAACAAAACCTTCGGAATTGTACGATTTCATGGACCCGAGAGACACTATTATCACTGACCTTAAGAAAGAGATAGATTACGAGGCGGTGATTGTCCTGGATTGCCCGGTTATAAAGAGGGCCGGGAAGGTAAAAAAATTCTTCAAGAAGGATAAAGTACTGATAAATATCGACCACCATATATCGAATACCAATTTCGGGAATATCAACTGGGTGGAGCCCCATACGAGCTCGTGCGGTGAGATGGTCTATGAGCTTTACAAGGCCTTCAACATACCGATAGACTACAGGTCCGCCCTCTTCATGTACGCCGCGATCATCACCGATACAGGGAGTTTCGCCTACGAGAATACCTCTTCGAAGACACACGCGATAACCGCCGACCTGATAGACAGGGGAATAAAACCGAACCTTATCTACCAGAAGCTGTATGAGAACAGGGCCGCTTCCGAAGTAGAACTTCTTAGAGACGCGCTCTCAACCTTGAGTTTCGCTGCCGATAAGAAAATAGCCTATATGCATGTAACCAAAAAGATGCTCGATAGATACGGTTTTGACCTGGAAGTGACGGAAGGGTTTGTGAATTACCCCCGTTCCATAAACGGCGTTAAAGTGGCGATGATATTCCTGCAGAACACCTCTGATGAGAAGCGCATAGGAGTCAGTTTCAGGGGAAAAGGCGAAGTGGATGTAGATAAGATCGCCTCGCTTTTCGGAGGCGGCGGCCACAGGAACGCTTCAGGGTGCGCGCTGGAAGGAAAGATCGAGGATGTGATGAAAAAGGTCGTGAATACGGTTA
>CAZKWI010000026.1:11490-22549 GCA_964556455.1 uncultured Planctomycetia bacterium
GCGTTATTATAGTCGATAAGCCCGGCGGCATGACAAGCCATGACGTAGTTCTTTTTCTAAGGAGAAACTTCGGCATAAAGAAGGTAGGCCACGCGGGCACACTGGACCCCATGGCCACGGGCGTACTGGTAATGCTCCTGGGAAACGCCACAAAGCTTTCAGGTTCTCTTATCGCGGATGACAAAGTATACGAAGGCAGCCTGAAGCTCGGTATCAGGACCGATACACATGACAGCGAAGGAAAGGTCACCAATACGAAAAATACTACGGGCATAGACAAGGATGCTGTGAAGAAGGCCTTTAACACTTTCCGCGGGACATTTGACCAGGTCCCGCCCATGGTCTCGGCGGTGAAGCACAAGGGAAAAAAACTTTATGAGCTGGCCAGGAAGGGTGTAGAAGTTGAGCGTAAGCCGAAAAAGGTCACTATTTACGATATCGAGCTCGTGGATATCAGCCTGCCTGAGGTCAGTTTTTCAGTCCGCTGCTCCAAGGGGACATATATAAGAAAGCTCGCGGACGATATAGGCGAGGTGCTCGGCTGCGGCGCGCACTTAACGAGCCTGAGAAGGACCAGGTCCGGGAAGTTTGCCATTGAAGACGCGGTGCGTTTGGAGGAATTGAAGTCCATGAATACCGAAAGCCTGAAGAAATATATCCGCCAATGAAGATATACTACTCGATAAAAGAGATAAAGATCCCCGCGCGTGAAAGTATCCTTGCGATAGGCATATTTGACGGCATTCATAAAGGCCATAAGCGTATCATAAAAAAACTGGTTGCCAGATCGCACAGGGCGAAAAAAAAGAGCCTTATCCTCACATTCTATCCCCACCCGGCTTCGGTACTGAGTTACGCCAGTTCCACCCCGCTTCTGATCTCCCTTGAGCACAGGCTGAGGCTTTTTGAGAGGATGGGGATAGACATAGCCGTAGTCGTTAAATTCACATCAGGGTTTTCCAGGATGAAGCCCGAAAGATTCGTAAAAGATTTTCTATTAAAGAAGCTGCGGATGAGCGAGATGGTGGTAGGGGACGACTTTGTTTTCGGCCATAGGTCATCCGGCACGCTGGGGCTGCTGGAGAAGCTTTCCAGAAGGTACGGCTTTAAACTGACAAGGGTAAGCCTGCTAAAGAGGAGGAGGAAGATAGTAAGTTCCACTTATATTAGGTCTCTTATAACGCACGGTAAATTAAGAGAGGCTTCACAGCTCCTGGGCAGGCCGGTATCTATACTAGGCACCGTAAAGAGGGGTACCAGGCGCGGCAGGCTTCTCGGGTATCCCACAGCGAATATCGATCCCCACCACGAGGCCATCCCGCCCAGCGGGGTATACGCTGTATATATCTATTTCAGGGGCAAAAGGTACAAGGGGCTGCTTAATATTGGGTTCAGGCCCACTTTCCACGACGAAGGCTACCCGCCGGAGCCCACTATAGAGGCTCACATGTTTAATTTTCATAACATGATATATGGTAAAGAGTTAGAGATATTTTTCGTAAAGAAGCTCAGAAAAGAGAAGAGATTTGCCAGTAAGGAGGCCCTGAAGAAGAGGATAGGCCTCGATGAACGCGCAGCCAGAAGGATCCTGGGAAAAAAACGAAAATAACCCTCCCTACACATCTTGCCGATACCATCATATTATGATATAATTGTAGTAGAGGCTGTTTTTTTGTAACTTATGGAGCGATATATGGTTAGCAAAAGGGGTATAACGCTTATAGAGAACATGGCCGCCGTGGTCCTGCTGGGCATACTCATAACGGCGTTGGTATTCTCATTTGCGGCTGCGAGGATGTACGCTGCCTCAGCTAGGCATAAATACGCCGCGATAAGCTTTGCCAGGGAGAGAATAGAGGGTATTATACAGGCGGGTATCACAGTGGGTGATACTGCACCGCCGGACGAATCTGTTATACTGGACCCGCGTACCGCGGCCGCGGGAGATGAGTTATCCGGCACCCTGTCGTATATCTATGATATAGACGGGGTGGCGATGACGGCGAACATAACTGTAAGTGTAGACTGGACTGAAGAGTTCTTTTCTGATATAGCCAATAACGAGATGCTGTCTGTGACTATAGAGGCGCAAGCGGCTCCATAAGGAGGGGAACAGCAATGAGGGGCAGGGCCGGATTTACTATAGTAGAGGTACTTTTAACTGTCGCGATCGTAGGTATAATCGCGATAGCGGGCTTCGGGTTTAATTTCTTTGTAAACTCCTACAATATGGCTAGGGATACGTTTCTATATGTTTACGCTTATAATCATATGTATACAAAAGGCATGATAGCCTTGGATATGATGGCGCGCGGGACCGAGAATAGTAAGGGCTTAATGGAATCTCAAGATATAACGGTGCCGACTCCCGGCGGCAGCGGCGATACTATAGAGTTTTTAGACGGCCAGGACGGCATGACCACGAGGAGTTTTTATCTATCGGGAGATGATCTTATATACGAAGGCGGTTCCACACTTACTGTAATAAACGGCAATGTAACGACGCTCACTTTTACCAGGCCGCCCGGCCAGAATAACCTGGTGGATATAGAGCTGGTTCTGGAGGATGCCCTGCTCGGGACCAACGTTACGGTAGAGCTTGACTCATCAGTGAAGCTCAGGAATGCGCAGTAGAAGAAATGGGGGGGGGTATGCATCATGCGCCGGAAGAAAACCAATAGATCCAGAGGTTTTACGGTTGTCATAGTTCTTATAATAGCCTCTGTTATTATAATGACGATAGCGGCTGTCATGCCGCAGGCCTACAGGTCGAACCTGATGGCAAAAAAACACGCGGATTCGATGAGGGCCTTCTACGCCGCCGAGTCGGCCGCTAATCTCGCCGTTATGGACTTTAAGGACGACGAAATATTCAATACCGTAGCTGAAGGTACATGGAATGCTGTTACGGTGGGGACCGAGACCTTTGCTTATTACCAGGTGTCGGATATCGATACGACAGTCCCGTTCAACCCGTTAGTGACTGTCACAGGATCTTCCCCCGGCATCGGTGCCAATGACGCCAAAAGATACATAAGGCTTTCGCTTACCCCATCGATTAGCCCGAGTCCTGGCTCGGTTACAAATGCCATAGAAGCGGGCGATGATGTCGATGTGGGCGGCTCAGCAGTGGTGAACGGCGATGTCGTTGAGGATTCCGAGTTCTCTTTTGAAGATATATTCGGAGTTTCCAAGGAATACATGAAGGCGAATCTTGCTACAGTCGTAACGGACCCCGAAAATAATTATACCCCGGTTGAGGGTATTACCTGGTTTGAATTGGTGGATAACTCGCGTGTCCAGATCACCCAGAGCGGCTGGACCGGCAGCGGTGTTATGATAGTAGAGGGCAATCTCAAGATGACAGGAGGGATCTTTAACGGCATTATATATGTAACAGGCGACTGCGATGTGGATATGGCAGGAAATACCGTGATAAACGGAGCCATATTCGTGGAAGGCGATATTGATATAACCGGAAATGTCACAATCAATTACGACTCAGGGGCTGTCGGATCTGCCATGACCGGCCTGTCCCAGGAAGCATCGTCCTATTGGAAAGAGATATACCCTTCAGAGGCCCCATAAAGAGCCATTTACCCGCCTTTTCCACCTTTAGGTTATTTTTATTTCCCTGTTTACATCTATAATATATTATGTTATAATACCCCGAAAATAAACTTATAAGAAAGGACGGAAAGGACATAAAATGCTGGCTAAAGATAAGAAGACAAAGATAATATCGGACTATAAGATTCACACAGGCGACACAGGCTCCTGCAGTGTGCAGATAGCGCTCCTCACAGAACGCATAAACGGCCTGACAGCCCACTTCAAGACACACAAGAAGGATCATCATTCAAGGCAGGGGCTCCTTAAGCTTGTAAACCAGAGAAGGCGTCTTTTAGACTACTTGAAACAAAACGACGAAGACAAGTATAAAGAGCTCATAAAGAAGCTGGATATACGTAAGTAGGGTTTTTTCGCCAAGGTGGCGGATAATTGAGACTTAAGAAAGGAAAAAATGACAAAGCGTTACGAATTGAAATTAGGCAGTGAACCGATCATAGTGGAAACAGGAAAGCTGGCAAAGCAGGCAGGGGGATCATGTACCGTGCAGATGGGAGGGACCGTTGTGCTGGTATCAGCCGTCTCGTCAAAAGAGCCGAGAGAAGGCGCAAGCTGGTTCCCGCTTTTCGTGGAGTACCAGGAGAAGACATATGCCGCGGGCAAGATACCCGGCGGTTTTTTTAAACGCGAAGGAAGGCCTTCCGAGAAAGAGATACTGACAGCCCGCCTTATAGACAGGCCTATCAGGCCGCTCTTCCCCAAGGGATATCTGAACGAAGTGCAGGTAATGGCCGTAGTATTGTCTTCAGATGGGGAGAATGATTCCGATGTGCTCGCACTCATAGGTGCGTCCTGCGCGTTGGCTATCTCGAATACTCCTTTTGACGGCCCTATAGGGGGCGTAAGGATAGGCAGGATAAACAATGAATTTGTAATAAACCCTACATTCGCCGAGCTCGAAACCTCTGAGCTTGACCTCATAGTCACAGGGACCAGGGACGGCATAGTGATGCTTGAGGGAAGGGCGGGTGAAGTAACAGAAGAGCTTATACACGAGGCCATAGAATTTGGTTACGATAAGGCCAAAGAGGTCATATCTTTTGTGCAAAAGATGGCCAAAGAGTGCGGCAAACAAAAGGACGTACCTGTTTTAAAAGAGACGGATCCCAAGTTTCTCGAACAGGTTAAGAAGCTTGCTGCCTCCGAGCTCAATAAGATAAACAGCATGGATACCAAAGAAGAGCGCAGTGAGGCCTCAGCCGTTCTTACCAAAGAGATCATATCGAAGCTGGTAACAGCCGACGGCCCCTACACCGAAGGCGATGTGAAGAACGCTCTGGAAGATGTGGAAAAGGATATAGTAAGGCAGACCATAATAAAACAGGGCAAACGCGCTGACGGCAGGAACTTCACGGACCTGAGAGACATCTCCTGCGAAGCAGGGCTCTTGCCGAGAACTCATGGTTCAGGGCTCTTTACAAGAGGGCAGACCCAGAGCCTTGCGACCACAACGCTCGGTACAAGCGCGGACGAGCAGATGATAGACGGCCTCCGTGAAAAGGTGTACAATAATTTCATGCTCCATTATAACTTCCCGCCATTCAGCGTGGGAGAGGTAAAGCCTGTGAGGGGTCCCGGGAGACGGGAGATAGGCCATGGCGCTCTGGCACAACGCGCGCTTAGGGCTGTAATGCCGTCGAAAGACGATTTTCCTTATACCGTAAGACTTGTCTCGGATATACTGGAGTCCAACGGCTCTTCAAGCATGGCTACCGTATGCGCAGGGACAATATCACTGATGGACGCGGGCGTTCCCATAAAATCACCCGTGACCGGAGTGGCATTGGGCCTGGTCAAAGAAGGCGCTAGCGAGATACTCCTTACGGATATCGCGGGCGCAGAGGACCATTTCGGGGACATGGATTTCAAGCTGGCCGGGACAAAAAAAGGCGTCACAGCGGTCCAGATGGACCTTAAGATATCAGGCATATCGCTTGATCTTACCAAAAAGGCGCTGACCCAGGCGCGCGGCGCGCGGCTTATGATACTCGATAAGATAGAGAAGGTCATTTCCAAGCCGAAGTCGTCTGTCTCTGAATACGCGCCTAAGATAGTGACTATCAAGATAAATCCCTCTAAGATAGGCGAGCTTATAGGCCCGGGGGGCAAGAATATCAAAAAGATCACCGCCGATACCGGCGCCACTATAGATATAGATGATGACGGGACAGTGCAGGTGGGCCACACTGACGCTGCGGCGCTCGAAAAAGCGCTCGAGGCCGTGAAGGGCATCACCGCCGAAGCAGAGATAGGCAGGATATATCTCGGCAAGGTTAAGAGGATCATGGATTTCGGGGCGTTCTGCGAGATCATGCCCGGCAAGGAAGGGCTCGTCCACGTATCCGAGCTCTCCAACACGTTCGTTAAGAGCGTAGAGGACGAGGTCAAGATAGGCGACGAGTTCCCGGTAAAGGTCATAGAAGTGGACCAGCAGGGCAGGGTGAACTTAAGCAAAAAGTCGGCGATAGGCAAGAACGTCGGCGACGTCGAAGAGATCACCGAAGAGGAAAAAAAGCGCCATGCTAGAAAGCCCAGCAAAGGACGTAAGCCGTTCCGTAAGGGTAGAGGTTAAGAGAAAGCCTGGCTGCGAGGACCTTCCTTTACCGTCCTACGCCACTGAAGGCTCGAGCGGCATGGACCTCTACGCGGATGTAACAGGCGATCTTCTTATAAAGTCCGGCGAGACCAGACTGGTCAGCGCCGGTATTTACCTATCCATCCCCAAAGGCTATGAAGCCCAGATAAGGCCGCGAAGCGGCCTCGCGTTAAAACACGGCATCACCTTACCTAATACACCCGGCACTATAGATTCGGATTACAGAGGTCTCTTAAGCATAATACTGATCAACCTGGGCAAAGAGGACTTTTTAATAAAGCGCGGTGACAGGATAGCGCAGATGGTCTTTAACAGGGTCGCAAAGGCTGAACTTCAGGCGGTAGAGGAGCTGGACGAGACTGTAAGGTCATCCGGCGGGTTCGGCCATACCGGGATATAATGACAGTTACAGAAGCGGTCATATGGGGCGCACTGCAGGGCATTACTGAGTTTATCCCTATAAGCAGTTCAGGACACCTGGTGGTAGTCCCGCGCCTTTTCGGCATAACTCCCCCAAACCTTACGTTCAATATAGCGGTGCATGCCGGAACGCTCGCCTCCGTGCTCATATTTTTCCGTAAGAACATCATAAAGGTCTTTACAACCAGATTGAAATGGAGCATACTGGGGCTTGTCGCAACAGCGCCGATATTATTATTCGGGCTCTTTTTTATAAAACCGATCAGGTCGTTCTTCATGCATCCGGAGTACGTGGGCTGGATTTTTATCGTAAATGGATGTATACTATTTATAGGGCACTGGAAATTGGTCAGGAGGGACTGCGGGCCGCAGGACAAATGTCCGCCGCTGAATCTCTGGAGGGCCCTTGTAATAGGGGCCGCGCAGTGTCTCGCGGTGTTCCCAGCGATATCACGCAGCGGCACTACTATCATCACAGGTGTTTATACCGGGCTCGACAGGCGGGACGCCTACAGATTCTCTTTTATGCTGTTCGTGCCGGCAACACTGCTGGCCCTTTTGTATCTTGCCGTCGACACGGCTTCGTTTAACGGGATATCTTTTGTTAATCTACTGATAGGCGGCACGATAAGTGCTGTATGCGGATTTTTGGCGCTGAAGGTACTCTTTTTTCTTCTTGAGAAAGCCAAATTATATCTGTTTGGGTTTTATTGTCTTATCATAGGCCTCGCGGCCATATTTAGATTTTAACCGTAACTTCTATTACCACGGACGGAAAGAGGGTATGAAGGAAGCGAGAAAAAAAGAGATATGGGCGATATTCTTTCTGTGTGTTACGATACTTTTATTCGTAAGCCTTATCAGCTTTGACCCCGCGGACCTGCCGTTCTTCACTTCCAACCCCAACATACCGGTCAATAATTTCGGAGGTATTGTAGGGGCTTACCTGGCCGGCCTCTTTGTGTTCGCCATAGGAAAGGCCGGGTTTGTAATACCTTTTGTCACACTCAGCTGGGCCTTGGCGAGATTTATGGGAAGGGTGCCGGAAAAGCCCCTCCTGAAAGTCCTGGGCGCTACGGTGCTCGTAGTGGCGGTAAGCTCTTTTTTGAGCCTTACAGCAAGCTATGATTCTATTTCAAGGTTCGCAGGTGGCGGGATAATAGGCCTCGGTTTTTCAAGTCTACTGGTAAAGTATTTCGGCTCAGTGGGCTCCTACACGATAATCATCGCCCTGGTGGCGCTCTCATTTCTGCTCGCTACGGAATTTCTGCTCTTTCCTCTGGCGCACGCCTTATTTATGGCATTGCGGGCATCCTTTTTAAGGTTGTGGTCATCCGCTGCAGCCCGTACTCCCAGGAAAAGACCGGCCGTATTGAAACCGCAGCTGCAGAGAATGCCTCTTGTAAAGAAGAAGGCAGAACCCGTAAAAACAAAGGAGAAACCGGCAAAGTCTGCTGCGCCGGCTGTTATCATACATAAGAAACCGGAACCGGCCGATAGTAAACCGCATACGCCCAAAGTGGTGCGTGTGATAAAAGAGAAACCGATGGGCGGTATTGAGAAAAGGGAATATACGCTTCCTCCCATCAGTCTTTTAGATACTCCTCCCGCTACTGCGGAGCGCAGCATGACGCAGGATCTTCAAAACTCTTCCAAGGTCCTTGAAGAGACCCTTGGCGACTTTGGACTTGAGGTGAGGGTGGTCAAGGTCGAGCAGGGGCCCGTGATAACGAGATATGAATTGGAACCGGCCCCGGGACTTAAGATAAGCAAGATATCAGGCCTCTCCGATAATATATCGCTTGCCATGAAGGCCCAGTCAGTAAGGATAGTGGCGCCGATCCCCGGGAAAGGCACGGTGGGTGTAGAGGTGCCGAACTCAAAATCGACCATGGTCTACCTGAGAGAGGTCCTGGAATCGAAAGAGTATCAGGCCGCCTCCGACGATAAACTTACCATGGCCCTGGGTAAGGACATATCGGGCCATCCTGTGCTGGCGGATCTCTCGGATATGCCTCATCTTTTGATAGCGGGAGCCACCGGCAGCGGAAAGACCGTATGTGTTAACAGCATAATAGCCAGTATGCTCTTCAATGCCTCGCCTGATGAGCTGAAGTTCCTTATGGTGGACCCCAAGATGGTGGAGCTCTCTATCTATAATAAAATACCGCACCTCCTGGCCCCGGTGGTTACAGACGCGAAGAAGGTCTCAGCGGCGCTTGGCTGGATAGTTGAGGAGATGGAGAACCGTTATAAATTATTCGCCGACACCGGCTCGAGGAACATAGCTATCTATAACAAGAAGATGGTCCAGAAAAAAGCGGATAAGATACCCTACATAGTCGTTATTATTGATGAGCTGGCCGATCTCATGGTCGTCGCCCAGCAGGAGATAGAGAACGCCATAACAAGGCTCGCGCAATTATCGCGCGCTGTCGGGATACATATAATACTGGCGACGCAGAGGCCGTCCGTAGATGTCATAACAGGCGTGATAAAGGCTAACTTCCCGGCCAGGATGTCCTTTAAAGTGGCCTCCAAGGTGGATTCGCGGACGGTCCTTGATATAAACGGCGCGGATAAACTGCTGGGTAAAGGTGATATGCTATTCATAGAGCCGGGCGCATCAAAACCTGTAAGGGCGCAGGGGAGCCTTGTATCGGATGAGGAGATAGAAAGAATAGTCAATTATGTAAAGGACCAGAGAGAACCGGAATACGATATAGATATAACCAAGCAGCAGAAGAAATCCAAGTTCAAGTCATTCGAAAAAGATGAGGTCTACGAGGAAGCGGTGAAGCTTGTCATACAGTCCAGGCAGGCGTCCGTCTCAATGCTCCAGCGCAGGCTGGGGGTGGGCTATACAAGGGCCGCCAGGCTGGTGGACATGATGGAGGATGAGGGAATAGTAGGCCCGTACGCAGGCTCAAAACCACGCGATATCCTGGTAGACGAGTATGCTCCTAAAGAAGAAGAGGCGGTGATGGAATAATGAAGAACAATGATTTCATGGGCGAGAAGCTAAGGAACGCCAGGCTCAGGAAGAATATCTCCATGGATGATATCTACAGGGACCTGAGGATGCATCCTAAGATGGTAGAGTCGTTCGAAAAAGGGGAGATAGATACATCGATAGGCGATATTTACGTAAAGGCCTTTTTAAAGAAGTACGCGAGATTCCTTAGTGTCGATCTCGATGAAATAATAAAAGAGACGAGCGCAGAGGAGCTTCTTAAGCAGCCTCCGCAGGAGGTCACTCTCGAGCTACGCCTGGACAGGAAAAAGAAAGCCAGGGAAGCGCGTAAAAAGAAGCGTGCCGCAATCCGCCCGAGAATAAATACGGAGGACATAAAGAGGTTGGGACTCCCTTTAACCGGCGGGTTTGCCGTTCTTCTTGCATCATCGGTCATCGTTTATGCCTCCTTTAATTTTATGGGTACCTTGAAGGAGACGAAGCTCTCATTCAGTGAGCCCAAGAAGGGTGAAATAAAGATAATGCAGGCAAAGAGCGCTCCGGTAGTAGTGTCTCTGCCTGCTGTTCCGGAGATCAAGCCGATGGAGCTAGCCATCGAGACTAAAGACAAGGTCTGGCTGAGGGTGGAATCCGACGGAAAAACGGTGTTCGAGCACACACTGGAAAAGAACGGCTCCGGAAAATGGCCCGCCAATGAAAAGTTCGGGCTCCGTATCGGCCGGCCGGAATCTATAACCCTTTCTGTGGACGGCAAGCCGCTTGAATTGCCCGAGGGCTCCGGCATCAGGAATATCACGATCGACCGTGAAGGCCTGAAGATTGATTAAAGTCGGCATTATAAGTCTCGGTTGTCCGAGGAACCTGGTAGACTCTGAAGTGATGATGGGCGCGCTGAAGGAGAAGGGCTACGAGATAGTCAGCGACATCACCATCTCCGATATCGCCATCGCGAATACATGCGCTTTCATAGAGGACGCCAAAGTCGAGTCCATCGACGCCATCTTTAACCTTGTAAGGCTCAAGAAGAAAAATAGGATAAAGGGCATCATAGTCGCCGGATGCCTCCCCCAGAGATACAAGGCCAAGCTGAAGAATGAGCTCAAGGAAGTCGACGGTTTTATCGGTACAGGCGACCTCGAGAGAATAGACGATATAATAAGAGATATACTCTCCGCGAAAAGTTCCCCCAAAAAGAGAAGAAGGCCGCACCTCGTATCAAAAAAACCCACTTTCCTGTACAATCACCTTTCCCCGAGGCATCTTATAACACCAGCGCATTACGCCTATATAAAGATACAGGAAGGCTGCTCCAACAGGTGCAGTTACTGTGTGATACCCGATATAAGGGGGACCTTGAGATCAAGGCACATCGACTCTGTGCTGGAAGAAGCGCGCAGGCTCATAGCCACAGGCGGCATATCCGAGCTTAACATAGTGGG
>CAZKWI010000027.1:0-22324 GCA_964556455.1 uncultured Planctomycetia bacterium
GCGGGAATGACATGGTTTTGAGCTTGTCTCCGCGTAAAACATTATACATCACCGAGTTAACAAAATCATTTACTCTTCGCCATCTTTGTGATATATTCTTATCGAAGACCAAGTACCGCATAGGGTGTACTCCTTTCTTTTAGGGCTGGCACTTACCAGACCCTGGTTAATGGACTGTTTCAAAGAGAGGATACACCCTTTTTATTGAAAGAACAAGCTCAATCAAATACGAATTTACACAATATTCAGTATATCACCCTTACTGAAAAAATACTTGACACTATATCGTAAATATGTTATTATTTACGCCTTGTATATGAAAGGCATAAGGAAGGCAAATGAAGACGTATCTAGCTACAGATAAAGATGTTAAGAGAACATGGTTTGTAGTGGACGCCAAGGGAAAAGTCCTGGGGAGGTTCGCTACACAGGTAGCTACCGTGCTGCGCGGTAAGCATAAGGTCAGTTTTACGCCTCATGTGGACTGCGGTGACGGCGTTATAGTGATAAACGCCACGGGCATAAAGGTCACCGGCAAGAAGATGCAGCAGAAGCTTTACGGCGCGTATTCCGGATACCCGGGCGGTCTTAACCAGCAGAAGATGGAGAGGATGTTCGCAAGAAAGCCCGCTAAGATCATAAGGCTGGCTGTGAAGAACATGCTCCCGAAGAATAAGATAGGCGTGCAGATGTTAAAGAGGCTTAAAGTTTATGCGGACGATAAACATCCGCATACAGCCCAGGGGCCGAAAGAACTCAAAATATAGGTAATCATAATGGCTGAGAAGAAGACCGCAAATACTACTGAAAGATTCCAGGCAACAGGCAGAAGAAAGAAGTCTGTCGCGAGGGTGATGCTGTTGCCCGGTGACGGCAAGATAAAAGTGAACCATAGAACATTCGAAACCTACTTTAACAGGGAGACACACAGGTTACTGATCATGCAGCCTTTCAATATCACGAACACAAAAGGCAAATTTGATCTGAGGGTCAACGTAGCCGGCGGCGGGCTGAGCGGACAGGCTATCGCTGTGCGTCATGGTCTTTCCAGAGCGCTCACTTTAGCGGACATGGCTCACAGGGCGGCATTAAAGACCGCAGGTTTTCTCACGCGCGATCCGCGGAGAAAAGAGCGCAAGAAGTACGGCCGTAAGCGTGCGCGCAGACGGTTCCAGTACTCCAAGAGGTAGGAGGTATAGCCGGTTCTACGTACTAATATTTTAAAGTTCAGGTCCAAAAAAGCTAAGACAGCCTACTTCAAAAGAAGTAGGCTTTTTTTAATGAGCACATGACTTACGGAGCGCTGAAAGCGCGACGTAAGTCATAGGTGCGAATTAATCCCGAGCGATGTGAAGAAACGAGGCGAGGGATCTAACACTGGGTAGAATTTCATTTGCAATTTGAAATAATTGTGTATATACTATAATATACAAAATTAGGAGATTATTATGATAAATATAGGGGTCGTAGGCGCTACAGGTTACACGGGAGAGGAGATAGTAAGGCTTCTCTCCGGCCACTCAGGCGTTGAGATAAAGAGCCTCTCTGCTATTATAGAGAAGCCGACGAAGATATCGGAGGTCTTTCCATCTCTTGCCGGCAAATGTGATATTGTATGCAAAGAGCTCGATGTCGATGAGGTAGCTTCATCATGCGATGTGGTCTTCCTGGCGCTGCCTCATAAAGTGTCTATGAAGTTCGTGCCGCAATTTTTGAATAGAAAAAAGAAAGTGATAGACCTGAGCGCCGATTACAGGCTCTCCTTCAAGGATTACGAGGAGTGGTACGGCAAGGGCCATACGGATAAAGACAATATTAAGACAGCTATTTACGGCCTGCCTGAATATTACAGGAAAGATATAAAGAAGGCAAAACTGATAGCGAACCCGGGCTGTTATCCGACATCGGTTATACTTGCCGCGGGGCCGCTTGTAAAAGAAGATCTTGTAGACCCGGGCAATATAATAGCCGATTCAAAGAGCGGCGTTACCGGCGCCGGAAGAAAAGCGGCACTCGGTCTTATATTCGCGGAAGTGAACGAGAACCTGAAGGCCTACAAGATAAACGCGCACCAGCATAAGCCTGAGATAAACCAGGAGCTCTCGAAGATCTCCGGGGATAATATCGATATAGTCTTTACGCCGCACCTTATACCGATGAATAGAGGCATATTGTCGACGCTTTACTTTAAGCTGAAGAAGAAGGGTATTACCAAAAAGGACCTCATCAGGGTCTACAAGAAAGAGTACAAGGGCGAGCCTTTTGTCAGGATACTGGACGACGCGCTCCCGCAGGTGAGGGATGTAGTGAATACGAACTACTGTGATATTGGCGTGACAGTCACGGGCAATAAGGCTATCGTGGTGTCGTGCATAGACAATATCACCAAGGGCGCGGCAGGCCAGGCGGTGCAGAATATGAACATAATGTGCGGTTTTGACGAAAAAGAGGGTTTGAGCTGATGACGAAATTCAAAGGCGGCGTAACATCGCCCAGGGATTTCAGGGCATCGTCGCTCCACTGTGGCATAAAGAGGATGAGAAGGGACCTGGTGTTGCTTGTCTCAAATCTTCCTGCTGTGTGCTGCGGCGTTTTTACTCAGAACAGGGTGAAGGCAGCGCCAATTATATTATGCAAAGAGCACCTCAATAAGATGACCGCGCAGGCGTTTATAGTGAACAGCGGCAACGCCAACTGCTGCACGGGAAAGACGGGACTTAAGAACGCCTATCTTATGGCCGAGCTCACTGCGCGCGAGCTGGGTTTACATAAAGAGGATATATTGGTGGCTTCTACAGGTGTCATCGGGAAGCAGCTCCCTATGGAAAAGATAAAGAGGGCTATTCCGTCGCTTGTCAGAGAGCTGGGCGTTACAGGCGGCAGAGGCGCGGCTGAGGGCATAATGACCACCGACAGGTTCCCTAAGGAGGCGGCCTGCAGGATAAAGATAAAGGGAAAGACCGTTACCATAGGCGCCATGGCAAAGGGCGCCGGAATGGTGCACCCCAATATGGCCACGATGCTCTGTTTTATAACGACGGATGTCTATGTCACAAGAAGGGCGCTGAAGCTCGCGCTGAGCAATGCTGTGGAGAGGTCTTTCAACTCGATATCCATAGACGGCGAGACGAGCACCAACGACACGGTGCTTGTTATGGCCAACGGCAGCGCAGGGAACAGCCTTCTCGACAGAAATGACAAGGATTTCCAGAAGTTCTGCGGCGCATTGAACGGCATCACCGAAAAGCTGGCGAAGTCCATGGTGATAGACGGCGAAGGCGCCACCAAGTTCATACAGATAAAAATAAAAGGCGCCAGGACTGACGCGAACGCAAGAAGAATAGCAAAGAAGCTGGCGACATCGCCCCTCTTTAAGACGGCCGCCTTCGGCGGAGATCCGAACTGGGGCAGAATAGCGGCTTCTGTGGGTTCTAGCGGCGTTTTGTTCAACCCTGACAAGCTCGATATATACCTCGGCAGGACCAGGGTGGTCAGGAATGGTGCGGGTGTCGCCGCGGACAAAAGTGCTTTGAAAAAGATATTTAAACAGAAAGAACTGAACGTCACTGTGGATATCAAAAGCGGCAGCAAAGACCATACGATGTGGACATGCGACCTCACGCCGGACTACGTGAAGCTGAACGCACACTATACGACATAGGATAAAAGATGCTGAAAGCCATAAGAAAAGCCGAGACACTTATAGAGGCCCTGCCTTATTTAAAGGCGTTCCACGGCAAGATAGTGATCATTAAATACGGCGGCAGCGCCATAGTGAACAGAAAGAACAGGCTGAAGGTCCTGGAGGATATTGTATTCATGAAATACGCCGGGATGTACCCGGTGCTTGTGCATGGGGGAGGCCCTCTTATAAACAGGAAACTCAGGAATAGCAAGATACCCACACGCTTTGTAAAGGGGCTCAGGGTGACCGACAAAAGAACGCTCACTATCATAAAGAGCGCCATAGGCAAGGTCAATAGGCAGATCGTCAGAGAGATAAAGATGCTCGGAGGCAAGGCAAAGGGCGTTACGACCAGGAGCAGGTTCATAAGGGCGAAGAAGAAGACCGGCCTTGGGGATATAGGCCTTGTGGGCAGGATAGTATCCATAAACACTCCGAAAATAAGAAAGCTATTTAAGAAAAATATCATCCCCGTGGTCTCTCCGCTCGGGGTGGGAAGGATGGGCAAGGTTTACAATGTAAACGCCGATGAGGCAAGCGCGGCGATAGCCTCGTTCCTGACGGCTGATAAGCTGGCACTCGTCACTAATGTAGACGGTATATTAAGGAACAGAAAGGATAAAAAGTCCCTTATATCGACACTTACGACAAGGGATATCAAGAATCTCATGTTCAGGAATGTTATCGATTCCGGCATGATACCGAAAGTGAAGGCTGGCATGACAGCGCTCAAGAACGGTGTAAAAAAGGTCCACATAATAAACGGGTCGCTCAAGCACGCGCTCCTTCTTGAGATATTTACGGATAAAGGTATCGGAACCCAGATGATAAAAGAATGAAGACAAAGACGATAATCAATACTAACAATGAGTATACATTGCAGACGTATACCCAGACGCCGCTCGTCCTTGTAAAAGGCAAGGGGGCAAAGGTCTGGGATGCCGATGGGAATGAGTATCTGGACTTTTTCCCGGGATGGGCGGTGAGCGGCATAGGACATTGCCACCCGATGGTGACAAAGGCTATAAAGGCACAGGCCGCCAAGATCATGCATGTCTCGAACAATTACTACAACGAACTCCAGGGCGAGCTTGCGAAGAGGATAATTAAAAGTTCTTTTCCGGGCAAGGTCTTTTTTGGAAACTCAGGCGCCGAAGCGAACGAATGCGCTATCAAGCTTGCGAGAAAATACGGCAGTAAGACCAAAAGATACGAGATCATCACGATGGCGGGCTCTTTTCACGGCAGGACGATGGCCACCCTTACCGCCACAGGGCAGGATAAGGTAAAGATAGGTTTTGAGCCGCTCGTGGAAGGCTTTAAGCATGTGCCTTTCAATGACCTCGACGCCGTAAAGAATGCCCTTACCGATAAGACCGTAGCGGTGATGTTGGAGCCGATACAGGGTGAAGGCGGGATAAATGTCGTGGATAAAGAATATCTCTCAGAATTAAGGAAGCTCTGCGATGAAAAGGACATGCTCCTTATATACGATGAGATACAGACCGGCATGGGAAGGTGCGGAAAGATGTTCTGTTATCAGAACTTCGGTATAGAGCCCGATGTCATGACGCTTGCAAAGTCACTCGGAAGCGGTGTGCCGATAGGCGCTGCAGTGGTCGCTGAGAGGATATCCGAGACACTGCCGCCTTCGAGCCACGCGTCCACGTTCGGCGGCAGCCCTATATGCTGCAGCGCTGCTATAGCGACGTTCGAGGCGATAAAAGAGGAGAAGCTCCTCAATAACGCCGTAAAGATGGGCGGATATATAAAGAGGGGAATAGAGAAATTAAAGAAGAAGTATTCTTTTATAAAAGAGATAAAGGGTATGGCCCTTATGATAGGCGTGCAGCTTGATATAGACGGCACCGGCATATACGCCGAATGCCTGAAAGAGGGGCTCCTCATAAACTGCACACAGAAGAGTATATTAAGGATAATGCCTCCTTTGGTTATCACCGAAAAAGAGGCGGATGAGGCTATATCTATTCTGGACAAAGTCTTTTCAAAAAGAGGCAAATAGATGCTGAAAAAAAGAGACCTTATAACGATAAAGGACCTGAAGGCAAGCGAGATCGAGGAGATATTCACCCTGGCGGCGAAGCTCAAGAAAGAAAAGTCCCTGAGCCAGCCTCTCAAGGGTAAGTCTCTCGCTCTTATATTCCAGAAACCTTCGAACAGGACCAGGGTGTCTTTCGAGGTGGGCATGTCCCAGCTCGGCGGCCACGCGATATACCTGGGGCCTGACGAAATAAAGCTGGGCGTAAGGGAGACGGCACAGGATGTGGCGAAGGTGCTCTCGAGATACATATCCGGTATAGTGGCCAGGACCTATGAGCACAAAGATATCGTCGATTTTTCAAAGAGCTCCGGGGTGCCTGTTATAAACGGTTTGAGCAACCTCTGCCATCCGTGCCAGGGGCTGAGCGACCTCTTTACTATTAAGGAGAAGTTCAAGGATATAAAGTCAGTAAAGCTCGCGTTCATAGGAGACGGAAACAACGTGCTTAACTCTCTTTTATACGGGGCTAGCATAGTCGGTATGAATATGGCGGTGATAACACCGAAGGGCTATGGGCCCAATAAAGACGTGATAAGCGAGGTAGAGGTGTTATCCAAGATGAGCGGTGCAAAGATATCGTTCTCGAATGACCCTGCAGGGGCTCTGCATGGCGCAGACATAGTATATACGGATGTATGGGTGAGCATGGGCCAGGAAAAAGAGAGAAAAAAGAGGCTCAAGGACTTTGAGGGATTCCAGGTAAATAGGGCTCTCATGGGAAAGACCATGAAGGGTTCCATGATCATGCACTGCATGCCCGCTCACAGGAATGAGGAGATCACAGATGAGATCCTGGACGGGCCGAATTCGATCGTGCTTGATCAGGCTGAGAACAGGCTGCACGTCCAAAAGGCGATTTTATATCTGTTGCTTAAGAAGGAGTAGAAGATGAAGAGAGTGGTGCTGGCATATTCAGGCGGGCTCGATACATCAGTCGCGATAAGATGGCTGAAAGACAAGGGCTTTGATGTCGTAGCCTATATGGCCGATGTGGGGCAGGGCGGTAAATATGACATAGCCAGAAAGAGGGCGCTCAAAGCAGGCGCTTCCGGTGTTATTATCGACGATCTCACCGGTGAGTTCATAAAGGATTTTGTATTCCCTTCTTTGAAGGCGAATGCCGTCTATGAGGGGAAATACTACCTGGCGACTGCATTGAGCAGGCCGCTTATCGCCAAAGGGCTCGTGAAAGCCGCTAAGGCCAAAAAAGCGGACTATGTCTCTCACGGCTGTACAGGCAAAGGTAACGACCAGGTGAGGTTCGAGGTCTCCATAGGCGCGCTCGATTCAGGTCTTAAGGTCATAGCGCCCGTAAGGGAATGGGAATTCGCCTCAAGAGAAGCACAGATAAGATACGCGAAGATAAAGAATATTCCCATAGATGTTACAAAGAAGAGCCCCTATTCAATAGATAAGAATATCTGGGGTATGTCTATCGAGTGCGGAGTCCTGGAGGACCCGTGGAAAGAGCCTCCGAAGGATGTCTATCAGATGACGAAGGACCCTTCCAGATCCGCGAAGAAGGCAAAGTATGTTACGGTTACGTTCAATAAAGGCATACCCGTAGCACTGAACGGCAAAAGGACAAAGCCTCTTCCTATGATAAGCGCCCTCAATAAACTTGCGGGTGAATATGGCATAGGCAGGTCTGACATGGTCGAGAACAGGCTTGTCGGCATAAAATCCAGGGAGATATACGAAGCGCCTGCCGCGGAAGTACTGATAAAAGCACACAAGGCGCTCGAATCGCTTGTGCTCGACAGGGAGACATCGCATTTTAAAGACGGCGTTAGCCTCAAGTACTCGGAGCTCATCTATTACGGGTTGTGGTATACACCGCTTAAAGAAGCGCTTGATAAGTTTATAGACTACACTCAAAAAGGTGTTACAGGTACAGTAAAGATAAAGCTCGAGCCCGGTTCTGCTACGGTAGTGGGCAGGAAGTCGCCGAACTCACTCTACAAAGAAGAGCTGGCGACATATTCCGAGAAAGACAAATTCGACCAGAAGCTTGCGAAAGGCTTTATAGAGCTCTGGGGACTGCCTTATAAGAAGTGAAATGAGCACATGACTTATGGAGCGCGAAGCGCGACATAAGTCATAAGTGCGAATTTCATCCCCGCGTAAGTGGGGATCCAAAGCCATAGATTCCCGCTTTCGCGGGAATGACAGGAGTCAGAGATGTCAAAGTTATGGGGGACGAGATTCAAGAAGAGTTTAGACCCTTCGGTGCTTAGATTCACATCCAGCATCAGTTACGATAAGAAGCTGGCTGAATACGACCTGAAGGGCTCTATCGCCCACGCAAGGATGCTGGGAAAAACAGGCATAATCCCAAAGAAAGACTCGGCGAGACTTGTCTCCGGGCTTGTCTCTATCCTGGCAAAGGTCAAGGTAGGGTCCTTCAAGGTGGATGAGTCGAAGTACGAGGATATACATTCAGCTATAATAGACATGCTGCAGAAGAAGATCGGCAAGGTGGCGATAGACAGGCTCCATACGGCGAGGTCCAGGAATGACCAGGTGAACCTCGATGTAAGGCTGTACTGCAAAGACAAGATCGCGAATCTTATAAGCCATATAGGGTGCCTTCAGAAGGCCATGGTCCAGTTCTCTGATAAGAACATAAAAGTTATAGTCCCGGCATATACGCACCTGCAGCACGCGCAGTGCGTTCTCCTGTCACACCACATGATGGCGTATGTAGAGACGCTTGAAAGAGATAAAGCCAGGCTCACCGGCGCAAAGACGAGGGTCGATGAGATGCCCCTCGGCTCATGCGCGCTCAGGGGGACGTCTTTAAAGATAGACAGGAAGATGGTGGCAAAGGAGCTCGGTTTTTCGAAAGTGACCGCCAACAGCATAGACGCGGTGAGCAGCAGGGACTTTATAATGGAGATACTATCTGCGCTCGTCATTCTGGGGATAAACCTCTCGAGACTTGCGGAAGATATGATACTATGGTCCACGAAGGAGTTCTCTTTCGTAGAGATAGACGAGTCCCTGGCCACGGGTTCCAGCATGATGCCGAACAAAAAGAACCCGGACGTACTGGAACTGGTAAGAGGCCTTTCAGGCAAGATCTATGCCGACTTATCGAGCGTTACCGTTATGATGAAAGGCCTGCCGCTGTCGTACAACAGGGACATGCAGCTGGACAAGGTGCCGCTATTCAGCTCTGTGGAGACGCTGCAGGAAGTGCTCCCTCTTGTCGCAAAACTGATAAAGGGGCTGAGGATCAACAAGAAGAATATTAAAGACAAGATAAACGAGAATGAATTTCTCTTCGCTACCGACATAGCGGAATTTCTCGTGAAGAAGGGCCACTCTTACAGAGAGGCACACGACATAACAGGCGATATCGTTAAATACTGCGTAAGCAAGAAGAAGGGGTTGTCGGAGGTCCCGGATAAGACGCTAAGGTCTTTTTCGAAAGCGCTTTCAGCCGGGACAGTAAAGACGCTGCTCGACCCGCTGAAGTCCGTATCTTCAGTGAAGTCCGTGGGTGGCACAAATCCTTCGATGGTAAAAAAAGCTGTCAACACATGGAAGAGGAAACTAAAAGATGCATGAATTCAGGTATAAGAATAACACCCTCTACTGCGAGTCGGTAAAGATCTCTGATATTGCGGAACGCGTAGGGACGCCTTTTTATCTCTACAGCTACGGGACCTTAGTGGACCATTACAGGAAGCTGAAGAAGGCGTTCAGGCCTATAAACCCGCTTATATGTTTTTCCATGAAGGCCAACTCCAACATGGCCGTCTGCCGCGCGCTCGTAAATGAAGGCGCGGGTCTCGATATAGTCAGCGGCGGGGAGCTCTACAGGGCCCTGAAGATCGGAGTAGACCCGAAGAAGATAGTATACGCAGGCATAGGGAAGACCCGCAGGGAGATAGAAGAGGCGATGAGGGCAAAGATTCTCTTCTTCAATGTCGAAAGCCTGCCCGAGCTTATACTGCTCGATAGCGTCGCCGGTGAGATGGGGCGTACAGTGAACGTCTCTCTCAGACTGAACCCTGACGTCGCTGTAAAGACCCATAGGTACGTTGCTACGGGAACGAGCGAGAGCAAGTTCGGGATAAGCTTCGAAGCGGCGACTCGGATATTCGAGAGGCAGGATGCTTTCGTGAACCTCAGGATAAACGGCCTCCATGTCCATATAGGCTCGCAGATCACGCATTCCCGACCATTTGTCAGGGCCTTGAGAAGGGTCTCTTCCTTTATAAGGAAACTCCCCGGCAGGATAGAATATTTGAACATCGGTGGAGGACTGGGCATAGTATATGCCAAGGAGCGTCCACAGACAGCTCATAGGTTTGCCAAGACGATACTACCGATATTGCAGCGGGCAAAGGTAAAAGTGATACTGGAGCCGGGCCGCTTTATAGCCGGCAACAGCGGCATACTCGTGACAAAAGTGCTCTATGTAAAAGAGAGCATGCAGAAGAGATTTCTCATAGTGGATGCGGGCATGAATGATCTGGTGAGGCCTTCGCTCTATAGCGCATATCACAATGTACAGCCGGTCGCAAAACAGCCTCACAGAAGGGCGCCGCACATGACGGTCGATATAGTGGGCCCTATCTGCGAAAGCGGCGATTTTATCGCCAAGAACAGGCGCATGCCTATGGTAGCCGAAGAGGACCTGCTGGCAGTTATGGGTGCCGGGGCGTACAGCTATACGATGTCGAGCAATTACAATTCACGGCCGCGCGCGGCCGAGGTGATGGTCATGAAAGACAGGTTCCACGTAGTGAGGGAGCGTGAAAGCTATAGGGACCTGGTAAAAGGGGAGATACTGCCCAGGGAGCTCAGATAGATGGAAGGGCTGCAATTCACAAAGATGGTCGCAAGCGGCAATGATTTTGTGGTCATAGATAACCGCACGAGGAGCCTGACGGATTACAGCCCTACGTTCGAGGAAGCCGCGAGAAAGCTCTGCGAACGTAAGTTCGCGATAGGCGCTGACGGCATGCTTCTTCTGGAGGATTCCGAAGATGCGGACTTTGCCATGAGGATCTTCAATCCCGATGGCACAGAGGTCGATATGTGCGGGAATGGCTCCAGATGCGTGGCGTTATACGCCGTAGAGAATGGCATAGCGGAGGCCCGGATGAAAATAGAGACGACAGCCGGCATCCTCGACGCGGAAGTGGTGGGCCTCAGAGTGAAGGTCCGTCTTACTGACCCTAAGTCTCTACAGTTAAAAAAGAGTATCACGATAAAAAAGAAGAGCTATAAGATGCATTCGGTAAATACCGGCGTGCCGCACGCTGTTGTGTTTGTGGATGATTTTGAGAAACTCGATGTCCATGGGCTGGGATCGACGATAAGGTCACACAAGGCATTCAAGCCCAAAGGGACCAATGTCGATTTCGTGAAGGTATTGAACCCCAAAGAGATAGCCATAAGGACATACGAGAGGGGAGTGGAAGCCGAGACTTACGCCTGCGGTACAGGCGCTGCGGCTTCCGCAGTAGTATCGGCGCTGGTGCACGGGATGAAGCCGCATATAGATGTTAAGACTAAGAGCACGGAGGTCTTGAGGATATATTTCGATATAAAAGGTAAAGATGTTGGGAATGTCTATTTGGAGGGCGAGGCTCGAACCGCCTATAAAGGGAGGGTGAGTTATGTTTAAAGGTTCCTATGTCGCGATAGTGACGCCGCACAAGAAGAACGGCTCTATAGATGAAACGGCTTTCAGGAAGCTTATAAAGTTCCACCTGACCAGCGGCACCAACGGTATAGTCCCGTGCGGATGCACGGGCGAGGCCGCGACCTTCTCACACAAAGAGCAGATGAAGATGATGAATATGACCGTCGAGGCCGTAGACGGCAAGATACCGGTAGTTGCGGGAGCAGGCTCCAATAACACAGAAGAAGCTGTGAGGCTCACAAAGCACGCTAAAAAGGTCGGATGCGACGGGGTATTGTCTATCACCCCGTATTACAACAAACCTACGCCAGAAGGGCAGTACCGGCACTACAAAGAGATCGCAAAGGTAGACATACCTGTCATGCTCTACAATGTCCCGTCAAGGACCGGTATATCCATGAAGCCCGAGACCGTGGCGCGATTGAGCAAGATAGATAATATCGTAGCGATAAAAGAGGCATCGGGCAGCCTGGACCTGGTGAGCCAGATACTCTCATTGTGTGATATCAAGGTATTGAGCGGGGATGATTCGCTTACACTTCCCATGATAGGGCTGGGCGCGCAAGGGGTGGTTTCGGTAGCGGCGAATATCATCCCGACAAAGATGCACAGGCTCGTGAACAGGTGCCTGACCGGAGATGTAGAAGGCGCACGGAAGATGCACTATGAACTGATGCCGCTATTCAAGGCGCTCTTCATAGAGACCAATCCCATCCCAGTAAAGACGGCCTTGGGTCTTATGAAGATGATAAAACCCGCATGGAGGCTTCCTCTGTGCGAGCCTTTGCCTCCGACGGTAAAAAAGATGAGGAAAGTCTTAAAGAGGCTGGATATTCTATGATAAAGATCGCTGTAGCGGGATCCAAAGGAAGAATGGGTGCTAGGATAATAAAGCTTATCGAGGGTGATCCGTCGGTTGAGCTGGCCGGGGGTTTTGATATAAACGACGACCCTGTGCTTACCATAAAGGCGAGTGATGTATTGATAGAGTTCACGAGCCCTGAGGCTACGTTGAAGAATCTTGGTGTCGCTAAAAAACTCGGCAAAGCCATAGTGATAGGCACTACCGGTATCGATGAGAAGGCGCTTGAGGTTATAAAGGACGCGAGTTCAAAGATACCAGTGGTCTTTTCGCCGAATATGTCCGTGGGTGTAAATCTACTTTTTAGCCTTACGGGTAAAGCTGCGTCTATCTTGAACGATACATATACACCGTCTATCTCGGAGACGCATCATGTTCACAAAAAAGATGCGCCCAGCGGCACGGCAAAGAAACTCCAGGCTATAATAGCTGATGCGGGAAAGATCACCGCCGGTGACATAAAGACCGAGTCGCTCCGTGAAGGCGAAGTGGTGGGCGACCATACTATAGTATTCGATGGGGCAGAAGAGACTTTAGAGATAAGACACCACGCCAAGTCCCGCGATGTCTTTGCTAAAGGTGCGGTGGTCGCGGCTAAGTTCGCCGCGGGTAAAAAGAAAGGCTTATTCAGCATGAGTGAGGTGTTGGGGATATGAGCTTTAAAATAGATATTTCAGACAGGCTTAAGAAACTCCCGCCGTATCTTTTCGTCGAGATAGACAAGGCGAAGAAACGCGCGAAAGACGAAGGCAGGGACGTGATAGACCTCGGGGTGGGAGACCCTGACCAGCCTACGCCGTCTTATATAATAGACGCGCTGAACCAGGCGGTCAAGGACCCCTCTACGCACCGCTATGCCCTGGACCAGGGCATGGATGAGCTCAGGGTCGCGATATCCGACTGGTACAAAAAAAGGTTCAATGTAATACTCGACCCAAAGACCGAGGTACTGCCTCTTATAGGCTCAAAAGAGGGCATATCCCACATGCCGCTCGCTTTTGTGAACCCGGGTGATGTAACACTCGTACCGGATCCATGCTATCCGCCGTACAGGAGCGGTACATTGCTTGCAGGCGGGGAGTTCTGTGACTTGCCTTTAAAGGAAGAGAATTCATTTCTGCCGGACCTTGGTTCCATAAATAAGTCTACGCTGAATAAGGCAAAGATCCTCTATCTGAATTATCCGAATAATCCTACAAGCGCGGTTTGTGACACAGCCTTTTATAATAAGGCCGTAGAATTTGCGCAAAAGAACAATATCATGATAGCCAGTGACGCCGCCTATACGGAGATATCATATAGCGGGTATTTACCGTCAAGCTTTCTTGAAGTAAAGGGGGCCAAGGAAGTGGGGGTGGAATTCCATTCTCTCTCAAAGACATACAACATGACCGGCTGGCGCATAGGCTGGGTATGCGGCAACAAGGATATAGTAAAGGGCATAGCCAAAGTGAAGGCCAATGTCGATTCAGGTATCTTCAACGCCATACAGCGCGCAGGTATCGCTGCGCTTAAAGGACGGAAGAGCGAACTCGAGAGCATGAAAAAACTCTACCAGGAGCGCAGGGACGTAGTAGTAAACGGCCTTAACTCTATAGGCTGGAAGACGACCAAGCCGAAGGCTACCTTCTACATATGGACAAAGGTGGTCGGCGGACGGGATTCAGCCACAATGTGCAAACTTCTCCTGGACCACGCGAGCGTTGTGGTTACGCCCGGGTCAGGGTTCGGAAAGCACGGTGAAGGCTACATAAGGATCGCCCTTACCGTCCCGAAAGAAAGGCTCGCAGAAGCCATAGGTAGGATAAAGAAGGCATTATGACGGAAGCATACATAGGGATAGGATCGAACCTGGGGAAGAGAGAAGATTATTTCGGCAGGGCAATAGAGATGCTGAAAAACTCCCCCGGCATAAAGATAGTTACGATCTCGCCCATCTATGAAACAGAACCGGTGGGGGGACCCACGCAGGGTAAATTCCTGAACGGTGTGATAAAATTGCAGACTGAGCTTTCTCCGAGGGAACTGCTGGAGAGATTGCATGAAATAGAGGATTCGCTAGGACGTGCGAGGACCGTGAAGAACGGCCCGAGGACCATAGACCTCGACATACTCACATATGGGAACCTTAAGGTATCAGAAGACGGCCTTGAGATCCCCCATCCCCGTATGAATGAGAGAGCATTTGTTAAACGCCCCCTGAAGGATGTGTTATCCGCAAGATGAAGATTCTTAAGACCGTTAAAGCTGCCCAAAACTTCATAAAAAAAACCCGGAAGGATAAAACCATAGGTTTTGTCCCCACGATGGGCTATCTCCATGAGGGCCACCTGAGCCTCATAAGGCAAGCGCGCAGGGATAATGATATAGTAGTAGTGAGCATATTCGTAAACCCCGCGCAATTCAGCCCCAGGGAAGACTTAAAAAGATATCCTCGCAACTTTAAGCGGGATGAAGTCCTGGCTAGAGAGGCGGGTGCGGATGCGATATTCTACCCTTCCGTAAAAGAGATATATCCCGACGGGTATAAGACATATGTTGAGGTATCGGATATTACTGAGAGGCTCTGCGGCAGAAGAAGGCCGGGCCACTTTAAAGGTGTGGCAACCATAGTGACGAAGCTCTTCAATATAGTCCGGCCAGACACCGCGTATTTCGGCCAGAAGGATGCCCAGCAGGCCATAGTGATAAAAAGAATGGCAAGGGATCTAGATATAGATCTCAAAATAAAGGTCATGCCTATTGTAAGGGAGTCCAATGGCCTTGCCATGAGCTCCAGGAATAAATATCTCTCCGGGAGCCAGAGGCAGGATGCAGCCGTTCTTTATGATTCTCTGAAGCTGGCAAGGCACCTCATAAGGAATGGTACGATCGAGGCCGGCAGTATCAAACGAGAAATGAAGAACCTTATAAGGCAAAAGAGGGATGCGCGGATAGAGTATATATCTATAAGCGATCCGGATAACCTGAGAGAGCTAAAGTGCGTAAAGAATAGGGCTTTGATAGCCCTGGCGGTCCGCATGGGAAAGACCAGGCTCATAGACAACGTGATAGTAGGAGGTAAGATTTAATGAGTATCAATGTCATCAAAGATAAGTGCACCGGATGTAAGCTCTGCATAAAAGTATGCCCTTTTGGGGCGCTCGAAGTGGTAGAGAAGAAGGCCATGATAGATATGGCAAGATGCAATCTCTGTGGTGCATGTGTCCCTGCATGTAAATTTAAGGCTATAATATTAAAAAAAGAGATGGCTCCGACGAGAGACTTGAGCGCCTACAAGGATGTCTGGGTATTCTGTGAGCAGAAGAAAGGCGTTATCCAGACCATATCATGGGAGCTGATGGGCGAGGGGAAGAAGCTTGCCGATAAGCTCGGGGTTGATCTTTGCGGTGTTATTCTAGGAAGTGATATCGAAAAGGCTGCAAACGATATCATCCACCGCGGCGCGAAGAAGGTTTACATGGTAGATGACCCGGCACTCGGTCATTACCTGGATGAGCCGTACACAAATGTCTTAGCCGAGCTCATAAGCGAATATAAACCGGAGATAGTATTATGCGGGGCAAGCACCATCGGAAGAAGCCTTATCTCCAGAGTAGCTATCAGGATAGACGCAGGCCTCACAGCAGACTGTACAGGGCTTGATATAGACACCAACAAGAGAATGCTCCTCCAGACGCGTCCCGCTTTCGGCGGCAACATTATGGCGACCATTGTAACACCAAACCACAGACCACAGATGTCTACTGTCCGACACAAAGTGATGAAAGAAGCACCTGTAGATACTTCACTTAAAGGCGAGGTTATAAAAAAGAGCTATAATAAAGAATTCCTGAAATCAAATACAAAGATACTGGATATAGTCGAAGAACTCGAATCCACAGTGAACCTTGCCGAAGCGGACATTATCGTATCAGGCGGCCGCGGCCTAGGAGGCCCGGAGAATTTCCAGGTCATAAGAGAGCTCGCTGAGGCCCTCGGCGGCGCGGTAGGCGCTTCCCGCTCAGCAGTAGACGCCGACTGGATAGCCTATTCTCACCAGGTGGGCCAGACAGGCAAGACCGTCTGCCCCAAGATCTACATAGCCTGCGGCATAAGCGGCCAGATACAGCACCTCATCGGCATGCAGTCCTCTGACATCATCATCGCCATAAATAAAGACCCCGATGCCCCCATATTCAACGTCGCAACTTACGGCATAGTAGGGGACCTCTTCGAGATCGTCCCCGCCCTCACCAAGCACTTCCGCGAAAAACTGAAGAAATAGTGCCCCTTGGTGACACATCTGAATTCAATTCCGGGACACTTCTAAAGCTAATTTTGAAAACGTCCCTATTTTACTTGACAAGGGTACAAACCTCAGGTATACTATAGCTACTACAACTTTATATAGGTTTAATGTAGTTTAAAGATGTGTCTATGAGTTTGTAGGATTAGATGATGAAAACAATGAGCGAGAGAGTATATAATATACAGGAAGTGGCGGATGTCCTCGGTATCTATAAGGGGACTGTCATTAATTACGAGAAGAAACATATCTTTCCGAAGCCCCGCAGGAATCCCATCAATCATTACAGAGAATACACTAAAGAAGATATAGAGAAATTAAAGAGCATATTAAAGAAAGGCCGGTAGTTGTATGTATTTTAAGCGGCTTGAGATGTTCGGGTTCAAATCTTTCGCGGAGAAGACCAAGATAGATTTTGAACGGGGCATCACCGCTGTCGTGGGCCCGAACGGCTGCGGAAAATGCCTCGACGGATCCAGTCTTGTATTATTATCTAATGGAAGCAGGGTAAAGATATCTGAGCTTGTAGATGAAGCCCTTGAACATATAGAGGCAATAAAAGACAACGACGGTCTTTATGCCCCTAATCCGTATGATCAGCTAAAGGTACTTACCCTGGATCCTGAAACACTGCAGATAAAGACAAAGCCTATTACTTCCTTTATAAAGAGAAAGGCCCCGCCGTATCTCTTAGATATAAAGACAAGAACCGGGCGCAGGATAAAAGCTACACATTACCACCCGTTTTTCACGCTCCAGGACGGGATGCTAAAGAGTATCAAATCCGAAGATCTCAATGTCGGCGCAAAAATAGCGACGCCCAGGCATATAAAAGTAGAGCCGGGCGAGAAGTATTTTGATCTATCCGAACTTCTTAAGAGATTTCAATTGGAAGACTATGTATTTATCCCCGTTACTCCGAAATTACATTCTTTGATCAGATCCTGGAGAAAGAACGGCCACGGCTTCAGAAGGGTCGCGCAATGGATGAATGCTTTCTATCTGAACAGATTATTTAATGGTTTTGCTTCCGAAGCGATCCAAAAAGATGTCTCACATCTTAAATCGAAGGGGAGCGGTAAATTCAGGATCCCGCACGCGATGACGCCGGAGCTTGCCAGGTTCTTAGGATATATCATATCAGAGGGAAGGGTAAGCTCTTCCAACCAGGTCTGGTTTGTAAATAACGAAAAAGATGTGATAGCAGATTACTGCTGTTCGGCAAAAGATGCATTTGATGTGACCACTAAGGTTTTGCAGTATAAAAAATCCGCGAAAGATGTCTTAATATTCAATAAGGCGCTCTGCAAATATCTGGATAAGGCGCACGGCATTAAGATAGACGGCCACTCCAGGACAAAAAGAGCCCCTGAGGCTATGTTCAATGCTTCAGAGGCGATAATATCAGAATTCCTCTCTACATTATTCATTGGAGACGGATACTTTTGTACAGGTAATGGCAAAGAAAGCGGTGTTTACGTAGAATATTCTACAGCCAGCGAGGAATTGGCAAAAGACATATTTCACCTCCTTCTAAGATTAGGTGTCCAATCGGTAATAAGGGAAAAGAGAAAGAAAGCTACAAACTCGCCGATAGGTAAAACCCGCTTATACTATTCGGTGTATATTTATGGTATCGGTAATATTAAGAAGCTGGCCACTCATATGAGGCTTGTGGGCAAAAAGAGAGAAGCCTTAAATGCGATCATTTCTTTGAATAAGAACTCCAATCCAAATTACGACCTTATACCCGGCATAACATCTCACGTGAAAGATTATGTCCGGTTTAATAAGGTAAATGTGAAGGAGACAAAAAAGAGTTGCCCAAAACTTTCAGCCTACTATGAGGATGTGTGCGAGCCTTCAAGAGAGGGGATTAAGGAAGTTGTTGCGGTGGTCGAAGGCGATGTTTCTGCCCAAACACTGTCTCCCAGGGCAGGAAGGCTTATGATGTTCGCCGAATCCGATGTTTACTGGGATGAGATAGTCGAGATAAAAAAGCTGTATGGAGAAAAGTGGGTATATGATCTTGAAATAGAAGGGACGCACAATTATATTGCCGAAGATTTTATCGTGCATAATTCGAATATCTCGGATGCCGTTAAGTGGGTACTGGGCGAGCAGTCGGCAAAATCGCTCCGCGGCTCGCAGATGGCGGATGTGATATTCAACGGCTCGGAGTTTAAAGAGCCGCTTGGATATGCTGAAGTCTCCCTGACCCTATCCAATGAAGAGAAGTGGCTCCCCATAGAGTATGACGAAGTCACTATTTCCCGCAGGCTGTATCGCTCAGGTGAGAGCGAGTATCTCATAAATAAGAATCCCGTAAGACTTAAAGACGTGAGCGAACTTCTCATGGGCTCAGGTATGGGCACGAGCGCCTACTCCATGATAGAGCAGGGCAGGATAGACCAGATCCTGAGCGCCAATCCCGAGGACCGGCGCGTCGTCTTCGAAGAAGCAGCGGGTATAACCAAATTCAAATCCAAGAAACGCGAAGCCATAAGGCGCCTGGAGGCCACGGAGCAGAACCTGCTCAGGGTGACCGATATCGTTAAAGAGGTGGAACGCCAGATAAGGTCTATCGAGAGGCAGGCCAGGAAAGCGCAGCGCTACAGAGGATTGTTCGACACCCTGAAAGACCTCGATACTAAACTCGCCGGGTATAATTACAGCGAGATGATCCGGAAAAAGGACGAGCTCAAAGCAAAGAGAGATGAGGTCAAAGAGAGGGAGGATGGTTTCGGCTCGCGGATGACGGAGTTCGATAATGAGTTGAAAGAACTTAACGGAAAAAGGGATGATCTCGGATCGAAGATATCCCAGTACCGCTCCGAGCGCGACGGGACGAGCAACACCATCGAGAGGAATAACGATAAGATCTTCATGGACAGAGAAAGATTACAGGAACTGCAGAAGTACGAGGCGGACCAGGCCAGGGAGATAGAATCGCTGAACACAAGGGTGGAAGATATAAATAAGACCGTCAGCGATGCCGCGAACCAACTGGCGATCATATCCGAGAATACGATGTCCAAGGAGGCGATCTTAATATCCAAAGAAGAGGAACTGACAAGCCTTAAGAAGGCCATTCTCGCCAATGAGGACGCCATAAAAGCGAACAAGCTCAGGGTGGTCGATGTAGCTGCCCTTCAATCTCACATAAAGAATGAGATCACAAAGATGGCAAGTGACATGCAGAATGTCGCGGCCAGGCTGAGGCGCCTGAACATGGAGAAAGAGAGCGCCTCCAAGGAGTTCGACGGCGTAAAAGAGAGCCTTTCAGAAGCCAGGCAGTCGGTCAATGCCACCATCTCCAGGGTCGAATCCCTCGAGAAGGAGCGGATCGCCTTCCAGAACGCCCTAAAAAAAGAGAAAGACGCGTTCGCCGAGCTTGAAAGAAAGATAAGCGACTCAAAGAACCATATCCTCTCACTTCATTCAAAGCTGGCTTTCCTGAAAGACCTCGTCAAGCGCCACGAAGGCTTTACCGGAGGCACTCAGGCTTTACTGAATAAACTGTCTGACGGCGAGTGGAAGCTCGACGGGCGCTGCGAGCCTGTGGCAGAGCTTGTGGACCCCAAGACGGGATACGAGGCCGCGTGTGAAGCCGCGCTCATGGAGCACCTGCAGATGCTGGTCGTGGAGGACTGGAAGACAGCGTTCACCGCACTTGACCTTTTAAGAAATAATAACCTGGGCAAGGCGAGTTTCATCAAGAACGAAGACCAGGAACCGGCCCCGGAAAGAATAGAGCTTGATAACCCGCTGGTGCAAGCCAGAATACTGGATTGCATGGACCATAATGCGCGATACAGCAATCTCTTTGCAAAACTGCTGGGAAATACTTTTGTCATAAATACCGTAGAAGAGGGGATCACGGTGCTGATGACGCTTCCCCATGACCAGCAGCGAAAGATAAGGCTTGTGACCAAAAAAGGTGACCTCGTCACAAGAGAGACTATAACCGGAGGCAGTGCCCTGCAGGATATAACATCGAGCATCATAGGCAGGCGCAAGAGGATAAAAGAGACAGAGGATGAAATAGCGGAGTCAGAGCACGATATCCTCATTATGAAGCAGGAGCTGCAGAAGGTAAAAGAGTCCATGGAAGAATTGCAGTCTAAGGCGGCGAGGATCGAAGGTGCTTTGCATACAGAAGAGATAGAGCTGGCGCAGAAGAGGTCCCATGAGTCGAACCTCGAAAAGACGCATAAGAAGGTAAAGGAGGAGATAGATCTCGTCGAGCTCGAGATAGACGAGTCGCTCTTCAAGGAGAGTGAACTGAAAGAGAACCAGGTACAGGAAAACTCCAAACTCGAGGCCGCCGGCAGGGAAGATGCCGAGCTGCAGAATACCATCGCCGCATCGCAGTATTTTATTGAAAAGGGCGCAAAGAGAAAAGAAGAACTTCTGATCGCCATTACACAGATACAGACGGAACTGGCGGCGCTTAAAAAGGAAGAGGACGATTTCATCAAAAGAGCGCAGGCGCAAAAGGGTTTCTGTGAAGAGCAGGCGAGGGTATTGAATACAAAGAGAGAGTCGCAGAACGGGGCCCGCCAGAAACAGGCGGAGGTGGCGGAGGAGATGGGGCGGCTCCAGAAGGACTCGGCGAGCCTTGAGGAGCGCAAGTCCGTGCTTGAGAAAGAGCTGGCTATGCTGGAAGACGAGGCACTGGAATTGAAAGATGCTGTAAATAAGAAAGAAGGAGAATTCAGGGTTCACAGGAACGATTTCAACGAGATAAGGGATAGGGCACACAAGTTTGACATGGAAACGGCACAGCTTTCTTTCCAGATGGAGACGCTCAAGGCAAAGATGGAACAGCGTTACAAGGTCAATATAGATGACGTTGTGCCTGATGCCAGCGGCGCGATCGACCCCGAATCCATACAGGCGGAAGTGGATGAGCTGAGCCGGACAGTGGAGAAGATGGGGCCGGTGAACCTGGTGGCCATAGAGGAGCACAAAGAGCTGGAAGACAGGATGAATTTCCTCAAGAGCCAGCAGGAGGACCTGAATAACGCGAAAGGGTCCCTCCATGCGGCGATAAAAAAGATCAACCATACCACGCGCTCGCTCTTCATGGAGGCCTTCACAAGCATTCAGGCTGAGTTCAAGAATTATTTCAGGTTCCTTTTCGGAGGCGGTAAGGCGGAGATCATACTGTTGGATGAGGACGATGTCCTAGAAAGCGGTATAGAGATCATAGCCAGGCCTCCCGGGAAGAAGCTCCAGACCATATCTCTTCTTTCCGGAGGCGAGAGGGCGCTGACGGCGATATCGCTGCTTTTCGCTATATTCAAATGCAAACCGAGCCCGTTCTGCTTCCTGGACGAGATAGACGCGCCTCTGGATGAGTCCAACATAGGGCGTTTCAGTAAGGCCCTGCAGGAATTCGCCACCAACTCGCAGTTCATCATAATAACGCATAACAAGAAGACCATAGGCATATCCGACATTATGTATGGCATCACCATGGAACAATCAGGGGTATCCAAGATAATCTCGGTGAAGTTCGCAAAAAAGAAGACGGAGGAAGAGGCCGTCACGGCATAGAAGAGTTTGCCTAACCAAGCGGGGCAAAAAAAGAAGCGTCTGCATCACCATATGGTTATTCAGCAATAATAGATAATAAGCGCATCAGGGCGCTTCTGCGTTGAGAAAAGAGGGCGGGATAACCCGCCCTCTTTTCTTGCGAATTACCCTGTTATAAAATAATGAAATGTCCGGTTTATTAACATGTGAAATGTCCGCTTTCA
>CAZKWI010000028.1:0-21950 GCA_964556455.1 uncultured Planctomycetia bacterium
CCTTTGGCTCTTATATTATACACCAAAAGAGTTACCGAATTAATGAGCATTTACAACAGGTCTGAAGCTAATTTTGGAAACGTCCCTTATGCTGCGAGCTCGGCTTCGATGGTCTGGAAGCGGAGCTCCTGGTAGTCGATGAGCCATCTTTGAAGCTCAGGTGTGATCGGGCGGAATTCCAGCGCGTGCATTAAAAATTCGTACGGGTCGCTCAGGAGAAGCTCTACATGCTCCCTGCTGATATTTCTGCCGGTCAGGGCTGAATATAGGCTCCTCATCATAGCGTAACGCATGGAATCGACCTCATTCTCGTTTCCTATATTGCGCACCGCTTCTCCCCACGCAAAAAGGCCTTCGGGCACTATCAACCTCTCCTCCGCGTTCTCACCATAGTCATAACTTACAAGGGTAGCCGTGCGTAAAAGCTCTGTGACTCTTCCGTTTGTCCTGTCACTTGCCAATATATTTATAATCGATAGCGGGAGATAGAGTATTGTGTTTCTGCTGTTGTCCGCCGCGTTGAGCCTTTCCATGAGGTCAAGAGCCAGCTCTTCAGCGGAATTCGTATTTAAGAGATCGAGATTGATATTGCTGTGATTCAGCCTGTAGGCCTCCCTGTCCGCCCTGGCATTTATAGAATCCATGGTATCATTCCACAGCTTACTGTTATATTCGTAGAACTGGGTGGGTATGTAATGTGCGATAACAGCGCCTTCCGTAGGCACGGTTCTATCCATCAGCTTCGCCGCGGCGAATTCCGCCGCTTCCAGCGGCTCCACCACTCTCTTTGCGAAGTCATGCTGTGCCATCTGCGGATCATTACCTGCAAAAGTAGTTCTAATGTCACCGAAGATGGTTTCTATCCCCTCATAAAGGTCCTGCGAAGCTTTTTCGCTTGGCACGGCTTGTTTAAGCGTATCTTTGACAGAATTGTATAGGTTGGATGCAGTTAAGGCTATTCCGATATTTCTAAAGGCCCTCGCGAAGATACCCTGCATGTCCTGCTCTATATCTATTGCTTTTGTCGGTTTTAACCCTGCGGGTTTTTCCGATGCGGTTATCTCTGTTACTTCGATCTCGGCCTTATGACTTTCAGGAGATATTCTTACAACTCTTATCCTGTAAGCTCCATCGAGCGTTTCTCCGCTTTCGCCTTCTTCCATCAATCTGCCTGACATATAAATAGTGGTTTCGGTAGCCCCCATAGTGTTTCTCTTTAGCGCTCCAACTGTGACTTTCGGCGTAAGGCCCTTGGTGTCGACCGGATCATCCACAGGACGCCCAATAGCTTCGAACCACTTCAGGCCGCTCACGGTCACGACATAAGCCTGCTTGGCTTCCGCATCGAACGCCTGCTCTGTTCCCAACTTTATGGGCTTTTTAAACACAACTCTGCCGGAGACAGTGCTGGTGCGGCTGGTGTCCGGCTTTTCTTCAGAGGATCCTGCAGGGAGCCTGGTAAGCTCTATCGTAACATTTTCGGCTTCCAACTTAAGGATCTTTATACTGAATTCTCCATTTGGAGTCACCTGTGACTCGCCTTCAGCCAGATAGACTGTCTGCAGTGTCCAGTCACCGGTATCCTGGCCACCTTTGGCACTCATCGCCGCGATACTGACTTTCCTGGTCAAGCCTTCTGTAGACTCGATTTCAGTAATGTCAAAACTTTGCCCCTCCGCATCAAAATATCTCGTTCCGCCTGTATCCACACTAATGCCATCTTCAAAGTGCTGCGCTGAAAAAGGCATCCAGAATACTGTCGGCTTCATATCATCGGTAATGGCGGTGCGGGCAGGCGTTCTCGTATCATCTTTCATGAGTTCACTCATAGCGGTTTTAAGGCCTTGTCTAGAAATAGGCCTTACTCCCACCGGCTCTGTCCTGCCATGATAATGCAGTTCTATCTTAATATTGCTGACCCATGTAGCGCTAAAACCATGATCTGCCAATTTGCCGTCATTTATCCTATCAACGATCTCTCGTGCGGTCTCAGCAGCAGGAGCGATAAACAACAGGTCATCTCCCGCCTTCAATCTGATCGTAATAACATCGCCGCCCGGGGTTTGATTGAATTGCAGATCATCTATATCAAGTGTAGTGGCGGGGCGGCCTTTATGGCGCCGCTCTTCCAATCTTTCGGTAGCTCTGGCTATTTCTCCAGCCCTCTGCGCCGCATTCACTATTCTTACTACTATAGCGCTTGCGGCGTCATTCATGAAGAAGTGGCCAAGCTCTATGGGCCCTCCGGCCTCTAGCTCAGTATAAAGGTTCACGCGGGTGGAGAACCCTTCCATTGGTTGGGCGTTAAGCGCGCTGTCCGCAAGCCAGGTATCCAGTGCGATCGCCAATTCTGTATTGTCTCTGGTTTCAGCTATAGTTTCACCGCCAGCTTCAATTTTGACAAATGTGTTTTCGAACTGGCTTGTAACAAAAAATTCATCGGGCCCCTCTATAATTCCTCTCACAGTCGCTGTGCGGCCGATGGCAGGGCTGTCTGTGGGTTTTTCCATCGCATTCAGTGCTTTAGTGATCTTCCAGGCTATCCCAAATGGTGTAGCGACACGATACCTGAAACTTTCTAACCGTCCTTCAGCGCTACTGTCTTTAGAAGCGTGGAAATCCACAATGCCGCTTGCAGGATCCCACGTGCATATAACTCCTGC
The DNA here is from genome assembly GCA_964556455.1 of uncultured Planctomycetia bacterium. GTDB lineage: Bacteria > Omnitrophota > Gorgyraeia > JABMRJ01 > JABMRJ01 > CAZKWI01. The sequence continues at coordinate 2,664 of CAZKWI010000028.1, forward strand.
ATCTCCTGCGCCAAAGATATCGGTCCACCCGCTACTGAATGCGGGGCCATCCTGTGAGATTATTTCATTACCATTGGGCAAAGTCACGGTAACTTCGTTCCTATTTCTTCTAACCGTCAACGCCCTTTCGTCAAAATGCTCCAGCGGTACAGCCTCAGCCAGCGCGGTATTTATGCGTTCCCTTATTGCATCCTGAGAGAATTCATGGAATAAATCTAATGCTTTTGAAATAACAAATTCTTCTCCGTTATAATAATTGATTCTCAGCGTTTCGTGCCCACTTTGGATATCGTGGCTATATATGATCCTTATGCCTGTTCCTCTGAACGCGCTCTCCAGTGCCGCTATTAAACCTAAAGCAGTTGTAGCTGAATACTCGGCATTATCAGTTACTGCAGGCCCCTCAAATGTCAACTTTACTTTGCCGGCTTCTCTTTTTAATTCTTTTAAACTCTTCCTACCTTCAGTCACGCCGGTAGTGGCGGTGCGGCCGGTTCTGGCAGCGCTACCACTCATCTCTTCTACTTTACAGAAGGCGTCGTTGATGTATGCGGATATCAGTCCTGTTGAGTCTATTGCGGGAGTGAACTCGGCTAAAGGCAAGTTTGCATCTCCTGCATGGATATACAACTCAACGACATTTGTCCCTAAAGGAGATTTTGCGGCTTCGATCTCTTTTGGCGCCAGTTGATTCCATTGTCGAACAAAATCCGACCATGCTCGAGATACTATAACGCCTCCGTCTGGCAACGTAATTGAAAGGGCCCCGGTCTCCCTCATTCTTTCGACCTCTAATACACCTTCATCGAAACTATCCCTGGGCTTTGCGCTCTTAAGCACGGTGGTGAGGATCTCAAAAATACGGCTTGGTGAGCCATTCATTTCAAAAGCTTCCGTAGTTACAAACTTCTTTCCGTTGTAATAGCACAGGCTTATGCCGTCCGGCTTCGCAAAGACTATCCTTATGCTCCTTCCTTTCAGCATTTTGGTGTATAGCTTACTGACCAATTCTTCATTGGTCTCGGCGGTGATCTTATCCTGCCTGCCCGGATATGAATACTCTACAATTATAGTGCCTTCACTCGTCCTTGTGACAGTTTCGATCTTGTATTTCGCAGTGCCGGAACTGGCAGTCGCGGTGCGGCCGGTTTTAGCAGGCTTCAACATCTTGGCCCTCTCATCCAAAGCCCCCATAAGAGAGTTCGCAATCTTATCTATCGGGTCCTCCTTCACCGGGAGAACTAAAGTGCACAGCACGCCCTCTTCGCGCATAATTGATTCTCTCTTATCATCTGTGCCGCGGATCTGCACAACTCTTCGGACTTTAGTGTCGCCGCTATCCACTCTCTCGTCCAAGTCCGCCTGCTCCTTACGGTCTCTTTTAGGGACTGCGGCAACGAGCGGGATGCTGGAATTGCCGAAATTAGCATTTAACCAGGTCACTATTTCATCTTCCCTCTTGAGCGTTATGTTCCTTTCCACAGCGAGTTCGGCTATATCACGGCAAGCCATGCGGGCATGTGTCGGCTCCAGCATGCGTCCCAATACCGTGGCAAAACGCAAGGGTTCTTCAACGCTGGCAGTTGACGTGACGAAATCCACTCCTTCCGGTCTGTCCTGGAATTTGCGGGAAAAAGCAATGTTCTTAAACCCGCCTGCTCCTCTCAAAGCTCCAAAGTCCATCACAGCGCCTTTGTCAAATACATCATGGTTAAGCGCCCGACAAAGCTCATCGATCGTTGCGGCATTAATATCGAATTGCGGCCTGAACATTCCAAGGCCATACCTCACCGCTATCGTAAGCTCATATCTGACGCCCGATTGCTGAGCTCTGGTGGCCTGCGGATCCACCAAATTAAAGTATACTCTCACCTCATCGCTTTCATAATGGTAGCTGTCTCTCTTCAGGCGGCGTTTCGCTACAGGCTCAGCAAATGAAACAGGCCTGGCAGTGCTGGTGCGTGCGGGTTCCGGAACACGGGCTTCCGTGGTGTCTTCTTTGTGCAGTTCCGCGGCTCTCTCCACAGCCCGGTTTATCGTTGACTGGATCTCATCTGTTGCTTGTGCTATCCAGAACGAACTTATATAAGTGACACCGCCGTCATTTTGATGGTAGTAAAGCATTATTTCTGTGGGGTCGCCTTTCGCAAGGTCATCTGTGAGCCTTGCTATGACAGGGATGTGCCTTTTTCTGAATTCATCCGATAATTCCGCGGCAATAACACCCTCACTTAGCGCCAAGGTGCCTCCGCCGCCCTGCAATGCTATGTGCAGCTTGCCATCTCTTCGCGTAACAGCCCTGACCGGGCCGATTGCAGTGGCGGTGCGGCCATGGACACGATAATTGTCTAATAAAACCTCCGCGATAGACACGGCTTCGTCTGATGGCAATGACGCTTCGTTGAACTTCGCGCGGACATGGGCGCCGAACCCATCAGGGTCCTTCGCATGCCAGGCCGACATATGGTCTCTGGCAGCGTTGTCAAGTATTATGAGCCAGCCGCCTCTTTCACCACCGCTGAACCTGCCGTACGCCTTTTCATATTCCGGGATGAGGCCTGCGGCCCTGTCATTTCCCGCCTGAGTAACAAAATGGACCATCTCAAGCTTGCCGTCGTGGGATATTATATTGACATTGTTTGCGATATTTCTCTGCTGCATACCCTCAAAGATTCTGCTTGAAGCATATCCTAACGCCGCGGGATTTTCGGCATCATAACAGAATGTCGCACCCGGCCAGTTGGTAGCATGTGAAACGGTAACATAATCCGGCTTGGCGCCTGTCCTGTGGACCTGGTTAAAATCTATATTAGCGATCCTGTCTATATTAAGCCTGCCTGCGTGCAGGTTTCTGAATATCGCCGGTATAGGATCCATCATGCATATCTGGCCGTGGTCGTGATAAAGCGAGGCGGATGCGAAGTGCTCGTTGTAGAAACCTAGATAACCATCTCCCAGGGCTTTTATACAACCGCTAAAGAGCGTGATGAAATTCTCTGTGATGCGCTGCGGCGCAGGATCCACCCTTAATAGCAGCATCGAGTGCGGCCCGTGCGGGTTGCAGTTGCACATAAGCATATAATCATTGTCCTGGAAACTGAGGTACGCTATAACATCCCTCTCTTTGACATTGCAGATATCACATGATTCCCCTAATGGGGTATGATCTATCATCATATCGGGTTCAGCGATTGCCTTGTATTTTTCTGCCGCGGCCCTGCGTGATGCGACATATTCACGCCTCGCATGGTTTATCACGAGGTCCCATTCAAGGCCATTACCGATAGTGATTAGTTCATTGCTGCCATCGTATATAAAGTTGAGCGGGCTTGAGTCCGGCTCACTCCTGAAATCAGCCTCTGCTTTTACAAAGTACTCTTCTATTGTCCTTCTGAACCTTTCCGCCTGCTCATCTGTCAGGATGCCGTTTTCTGCTATAGTGAATAAGTTATCTACATCTATATGTGTACCATGCGTTTCTAACGCCCTGATCTTTGCTCTTATGCTCAGTTTCTGGGTAGGTGTGAGATCATCTTTTAACTGCGCTCTGAGTTGCCTTAACTGGTCGGTTACCACAGTAGCCTTTTTAGCGAACATTCTGCCAGGCACAGTAGTGGCAGTCCTTGCGGCTACAACAGTCGTTTTGGGCCTCTCTGTCACTCGGATAGCGAAGTTTATATGGTCTGCTATTGTCTCCAGGTTTTCGACCACAGGATCAAAAGCTATGCTCTTATGCTCTCCGAAAGCAAACTGCACCCTGTGCACCCCTCTTTTGGCACTGTACTCCGCGTTAACGCCCCTGTATTTAAGTTCGTTCCATGCTGCCGCGAAACCGGACCTGTCTTCGGCCTTTATCTCATTGCCGTCTGGCAATACTATTTCAAACCCATCCCCGGTTCTCTGCACAAACACGGCTCCCTCTACAAAACCGGCCCTTCGCTCTGCCGTCTTCAACATGCCGTTAATTATTCCTTTAATATCGCCTTCGGAGCTCCTGGCCATATTGCACGGCACGCTTGTTATGAACCTCCTGCCGTTATAATAGAAGAAGCTTATTGACGCTGGGGTCACCAGCACCCTTATGCCTTTGCCCTTCAGCTTTTCAGCTAAGTTCCTTCCCAGATCATAATTGCCGTAACCTTTTATCGTTTTCGGGGAGGCGTCAACCCCGTCAGGTGTAAACACAATGCTCGTAATGGCATCTTGTCTCGAAATGCCGATCACGCTTAACGGTTCGGGCCTGGAGGCCTTCTCTACAACCTGAGAAAGTACGTCTGTCTTGCCCTTGGCAGCCGGGGGCCTTCTTCTCGCGCCCTTTTTCGCCGGAGGGCTGTATTGCGGTACTGCAGGCACAGGTATACGGACTGAGTCGCCTCTATCAACACGAACATCTTCTCCTCTTATTACGCCGGGTCTTACAGTCACCGGGGCTGCGTATCCCGCCTTCACCTCGAATCGTGCATCGTCTTTCACCCACTCTTCCGGCCCCACGCGCACAGGATCTTCTTCCTTATAGACTACGCGATCTGCGGGTATGACCGTGGGCAACCCGACCGCGGTCTCCAATACGGTCGAGGTGCGGCCGCCTTCTGCTAACTTGGCTGCCATCCTTCCAAGCCCGACAATGTCTTCTATATGTATTTCCGCTTCCTCCTGAACCGCCCCGTGTGTTACCATCATCTCTACCGCCGCCGCTGCTTCCCGTTCGTTTTCAGGCGCTACGAACGCGCTGCGGATGAATTGCATAACCATTATCGCGTCTTCAGGGTGGGTGAAGACTTTCGTGAAATCCATGTTTCTCTTCCTATTCACCAGGAACATAGCCGCTTGTCCACTGGCGCCGCCTTCACCTTCTATGCCCATGGCGCTCTTCGGCTCCCTGCCATCCGCAGTCGCGGTGCGGGCGGTGGCAGCAGGTACAATAACTTCTGACAGGTTTCTCCCGCGTACCTGGGACGCGGCTCTCAGCATGAGCGCGCCGCCGTCGGCCAGTTTGGGAACAGTTGTAATAGCATTATTCGTAAACTTAGCCGCAGACTGTTTATCCTTACCGACAAATGCTGGAATAACAACCGCGTCTATGCCTAACTTTGCGAAATCTTCAGTTGTTAAATTGAGATGGTCGTCATTTTCAGAATCGCCGAGCAGAAATACAGCGACTTTGCCTTTGCCCGCGTATTTTTTGCGCACTTCTTTCCTACCTAGATAGCGCAATGTCCCTGAGTTCTTAGTGGCCTTGGTCAAGTCTACAAATGTCGGGCCGGGTGTGATATACTTTATGCTGTCATCGCTGCGTAGGTAGCTATCGCGGACAGGGTCGGCTATTGCTCTCATAAGAGGCGTGAGTTCGCCACCCATCTTTTCCGTGAAATTTTCAGAGGCGTTATCGAACTCAAGGCATAGCATGCCGCCTGTATCATATATGTAGATGTCTCCCATCCAGTCGAACTCATCGTCAGTTAAATGCAGGTAATAAGTTTTATCAGGTGAAGCCGTTTTCCACTCTTCGGTCTCCCGGTCACTTCTAAATCTCTGAAGAAGTTCTTCTTTCTTAAGAAGCGCGCGTTGTCTGTCTATACCCAACGTCTTAGCCTTGTCAGCCATTATGTCCCAGAACACCTCTATCTGGCCTTCCGTAAGACGCTCTCTTTCATCGTGAGAGCAAGGCTCGGGTGTCCAGTGGCTCTTCTCTTTTCCTTCATCTGTCAAGCCCAGTGCACCGTCGCTGGTATCATATAACAGGCTAATCTTGGCAAGCAATGCCTTCTTTGCGGCCTGCATTTTCGATACCAGAGTGGAAATAAATCCCCCACGCATCTTATCCAGGCTGTTGCCCGAACATACAATCATGTCATCAATATTCCCGAGTGCAGCTTCAAAGGCATCGTGATACTCCCCTTCCAGGCCTATAAGCCCGGGCGAGAGCGTCTTGGAGTAATCCGCCACTACTATAACATGTGAAATCTCGCCTTTATATTGAACTCCGGCAGGAAGCGTTACATTTTGGCCATCCACAAGTTGCGTAGCAGGCGTTGCATCGCTTGCGGTCGCGGTGCGGGCATGTTGATCTGGCCCAGCCCCTTCTACGGGGAAAGCTGGAGGAAATATACTATAATCTATGCCTGCCCCATACAATCTTGCCAGGAATGCTGCCATCTTATTGTGGAGCAGCTGTATTCTGATGGTAAACTCGCTGAAGGTTTTATTGCGATCTCTCAGGCTTGTGTCCATTCTTACCTTGATTCTCTCATCGATCTTTCGGACCAGATCATAAGCCTGGTGCCAGACTCCCTGTTCTATGAGAAAACTTATGGATAAAAGATGCCTGTAGAAACTATCGATATCTTCTTCATCACCTGTATCAACCTCAAGACGAGCAAATTCCAACTTTACCTCATCAGGATCCTTCATCATTTCTCCAAAGAGCCCTAATGCCTCGCTAATCGCAGTATGCATCTCCCCGAAGAAAGTATCTGCAGTCGCGGTGCGGCCGCCGGCGTGCGGACCAATGAGTGCCGCCCTTAAGCTATCTATTAAGGTATTATTCTTCGCGATCCTCTCCAGCATGTCAGGGGTAAAGAATGCTTTCTCTGTTACCGCTTCATCCTTAAATTGATCGTCAACATTAAGATAATGTAAAACTTCTTTTGCATTATCGTCTTCGACAAAGACCTCTTCTGTGTCGGCTTCTAAAATATCGGCGATCTCCACTTCATAATAACCCCACACCTCTTTATAGCCCGCCTGCTTAGCTTGCCCTGTTCTGATCCATCTTTCAAATTGGTCTCTTGTATATCTTCGTTTCATGTAATTCAGCTCACTATTAGTCTTCTGTAGCTTTGCATATTCATCGACAGTAAGGAAATAGGCAAAGAGTTCTCTCTTTTCTTTGTTGTTAATGCCCTCAACCGTATAGTCTTCTTTGCCCAAAGATACCAATTTACCCTTAACGCTCTCGCTCAACTCCAGTTCCTGCTCCAATTCCTCCCGTATTCCTTCCTCGTAGCTCTGTCCGGATTTCAGATGGCCGCCGAAAACAGAAAGATACATCTGATATTTTCTCTGGCCGGGGGCCCTTCTCTGCAGGATTATTTTCCCGTCAGGCGTTACTACAAAAGCATTGACGCTTCTGTGCTTTAGGCCGAATATATGCGCAAAGCCTATATCGGTTATATCTGTTACGTTATCGCTGTCGTCTACTATATCCGCCAATTCACACTTTAAAAACTTTACATACGCCGTGTCTTTAATGTTTCTGCGGGTGTCTTGTCTTATGCCGCTTATTACCCTATCTATATCATCTCTTCTTATTCCGGCATTCAGGCCTTCTAAGTGCCTTTCTAATACAGGAAGGATTTCATCTAATTCCTCTTTGCTTATGTTTATCAGTCCGTCTTCGTCCAATGTCGTCAATTTCCTAAGCGCGGCCTGCAGAGAGCCTAAATCCTGTGAAGCCGGGGGCTCTGCTTTTGGCTCCCTGCCGTCCGCGGTCGCGGTGCGACCGGTCTGCTGTGCTGTCTGCTGTGTTATGCGGAACCTGTCATCCTTTATAGTATCGTCAAAACTGCTGGCCATCGTGCTCGAGGTGCGGGCGGTGGTTGCGGCTTGTGGGGTTGCGCCGGCTTTTGTGACGGTGATCTTTTCGCCGTTTTCTACAAGCATGAGCTCGACCTTGCCGGTTTCGTATGCGTATCTTACAGCGAGTTCCAGCTTTTTAACAGCTTCTAAGTTGCCTTTTGTATCCCCGATATATAGAGGAAGGCTGGCTGTTGCGGCTTTTACTGTCATCATATCGGTAGGAGCTATATCCGCGATAATTCTAATATCGTCTCCGGAAATAACATCGCGCGGATCATTGATCGTCGGATCCAGGAACGCCTCGCGCAGCCTCTTGAACCATAATACCTCCACAAGATACCTCGGCATGCCTGATACGTGGTCGTTCTTCTTCTCGATGCCGCCATGGAGGCCTTTTTCGTCGTAGGCTACGCGGACTACGCGGTTGGCCCTTAAAGGACTGTGGAATTCTTCATTGCTCAGTTTTTCTGTATCATGAACGCTGTGCTTTATCTTCTCGAGCGCTGTCCTTAATTCTTTATATTCTTTTCGGTCGAATATAGCGTCGTCGTCAAAAACTATATCATCTATAACAGACCTGTTCACAAGGGATCTTAATTCGCTGAGTGCAGCCCTTAGTGTCTGCTCGTCTATATCTTTACCCAGAGCTCCGAGTTCCCTTAAGGCGATATAAAGAGGGTCTGTCCATTCTCTCAATCTCTCGAGCTCAAATTGGAATTTTGTTATGGTGCGGCCGTCTGTCGTCTCCATAGTTTCCATGCCGGCATCTGTAAGGCTGGCTATGGCCATGCCGCCGCCGCGCATCGCTCCGACCAGCTCTCCGCCGTGTATGACGCCGCGCGCTTTAAGCTCGCGGAACATGTGCTCTGTGATATGGTTCGTAGCGCCGCCGGGGGTTATCTTTTCTCTGAGTTGGACATATCTATCCTGCCAGAAACCGAGGTCGTCCCATCTTTCCTCTTCGAACGCGCTCACCATCTCTCTGTGAACATCAAAGCTCTCCATTATGCCTACGCCGAACATATCAGGGTTGTGTGAGAGAAATGCGTCGTGCTTTCCGTAGAGGGCGCCTGCGGCGTGGGCTTGTCTGCCTGTATAGAACACCGCCTGGTGTTCTTTTATATGCTGAGCCTGTGCGTCTGAGAAAAACTCCTGCTCCATCGTGACATCAGGGATACCCTTCCTGGGCCTGGTCGAAAGCGGCTTATATCCCCCGAGGTCACCGAATGTATCCTGATACCCTGTGCCGCGCATAAGCGCGCATTCAAGCATGAGCGAGAGGTAGCATAACGGTTTTGGCATCTCAGCGTGCTCTGAAAGGCCCGCCATGTTAAATCCGGATAATGTAATTGCGTTAGACACAGCGCTTCCCGAAGCAAACCCGGCGCCTGACATGCCTATATTGGCCACGCTTATTTTGAGTCCTTTGCCGTCAGTGAAGCTCGCTATATCATCTAGGAACTTTATGGGGTTGGCTAAATAGTCATCTTCATTTCCGTCAAATTTTACAATACCCTCATTTATAAGTGAGTATATTAAGAACGCGAACGGATTGTCCCTGTCGGTAAAGACATTGTCTTTTGTGAATGCCTTTCGATTGGCCCTCTCCTTATCTTCATAGCCAAGGCAGAATAGGTCGTGTATCTTTCTTGTGTCCCCGCTCGCGAGGTCCTTTAGGTCTTGTCTTGTCACCACGAACTTTCTTACCTTAAGTGAGTCATCGGGAGACAGCCACAGTTCATCCACTTTATACATATCAGTCGCAAGCCTGTCGTAGGAGTATAATTCCAGGACGTTATCTTTCGTCTTCTCCTGCGCAACATATACAGGATAGACCTCATCATCATGTTCACCAATGGCGAGCCTTATCGCCATAGGGTCTGCGACGCTCGGCATCACCTGGTTATCCTGGGCGTGGTCGGAGGCGTTGCCGCTCGAGTGGGTGAGCCTCATTGCGCACCATGCGACAGATACTTCGTCGTCTTTTAGGTTTATCTTGAGGTTCTCCGGGATAGTAGGCAGTTTCGCCATCATCGCGCGGTAGTTCTTTTTGTCGTCCTTCTTCGCTTCCGTAGAGATCTTTTCGCCGAACTCACCTCTTATCGCCTTCTTTCTTTCTTCGGATGCTTCCGGTTCCATAAGGAGCGTGAGGTCTCTTAATATCCAGTATGCCCTCTGCTTTTTAAGGTGTATATAAGGGTCATTATTGAGGGTATCGCCGTCTATCAGTTCTTTTAATCCCTCTTGTATCCTCTTATAAACGCGCGTTATGTCATCGGGGCTTATGAGATTGAGCAAGCCCAGTATCTGCTCGTGGCTCACCTGACAGGCTGCAACGCTTTCGCCTCTCGGGCCTGCATGGACCCAATCAGTAACGAGTTTCGCTATGATATGCGGGACATCTTCTTTGAACCTGTTAAGTATCTGCGCGCAGCGGACATGTGCTAATGGCATGTCGTGGACCTTCTTATATAGGTATGGTATTACCTCAGCCGTCCTCTTTTCTGTAACGAGTGCGTGTTCGGTAAGGATCTCTTCTAATTTTGTAGCCAGGTTGTCTTCGTTTAATGAAGGAGCCTGTCCGTCACCCGGTTGTGCAAGGTCGGTCTTTGTGAACTCGTCTATCATATTCTTCGCCACGCCGGCGCGGACTATCGCGCGTATGAACGGCGCTACATGGTCGTTGGATACACCGAAAACCTTCGCCTGGAACCCACGGCGGGCGAGCTGGTGGGTTTCATACCACTCATCTTGCCTGCCTAAAGGCTGTAAGGCGTTGCGGACGTCTTCGCCAAAGCTATTGAGGATCTCCTTTATCTTTTGTTCGTTCATCTTCCCGGAGTCCCAGAACACTTTGGATAAGACTATTTCAACGAGTTCAGACATTTTAAACCCTCTGTCTTCTGCGACAGCAAGCGCTTCGAGCTTCTCATGGAAGAGCGCTATGCCAAGTTTCAATAGATCTATTGGGCTTTCAGGGTCTATATCGAACGCGTCCTCCTGCAACAGGGTCCATCTTTCCTGTGTAAAGTCACCGTGGATGCCCATGCCGGCAAGGTATGTCTCGAAATTTATGATAAAGTCTCGCGGTATCGCGCGGACCTGCAGATCTTCGATCTCCCTTATTAAGATGTTGCATACCTGCATAGCGGGAACATATAGTTCATCTGGTATTTTAGAAGCCTTATGTTTAGACATCAGCAACTTTTCCACGGCTGATATGGCTCTTTTTGTGTTATCGAGCCTCTTTCTATCGAGCGTGATGGCCTGGCCTTCTCTTTCTATGGTAGCGTGGCCTTCTCCCTGGAACTTGGCTTTGATCACACCGCTTGCGTGGTCAAAGCTTTTCTCTAGCACATTCTTTTCGATCGCGGCCATAGCTACAGTAGATGTCCTTGCTGAGAGCTGGGCGGTATAGCCCCAGTGGTTGAATGATGACGCGATTTCATCCGTAAACGGCTTCGAGTGTGCCAGGCCTGCCGGGCGGGGATTTATCTCTTTAATTACCGGTTGTGCATAATAATGATCGGAATCTGAATCTGTGAACATACTATCGGCCTCGAGCTTTACATCTATGCCGGCCAGCATCAGGTCGTCGTCCTCACCCAGTTTTTCGTTATATTCTTCAAAGGCCCTAGCGGTATCTTTGAGTATCTCCTTAAAGTTTTGCGCGCTTAACTCTACTTTTATCCAGCCTGATCCTTTCCTTATATAGAGATTATCCAGAACATGCCTTGCGTCCATTATGCTCCCGCCTCTTGAGACCGAAGCGATGAGAGTCTCTTCATCGGGCGCTACTACCGCATAACCGCTCAGGCCGAGCGCGCTCATATCATCAAGCCCTACATCATAAGCTTCGCCGTTCCACGAGACATTTACCCTGAGGTCAAACCTGCGCTTGGGGGCATCGGGGTGTTCCGCGTAGAAGAGGTTGCCGCGTAAGTCTTCAAGAAGGACGTCTGTTCTGTTTTCCTTTAGCTTCATTATGTATTTTACGATCCTGCTCTGCTCGCCTATCCTGTTTCTGTTTACGTTAAAGACTTCCACGCCTTCGGATTCTGTCTTGTCATCGGGCTTTACGACTATCTGCACGTTCTGCTTTCCGCCGGATACTCTTTCGGCAAAACTTTCTACAAGCGCGATAACATCATAAATGGAAAGTGTGTGTGTTACGCGCTCAAAATTAGGAAGGTTCTCATCTTCCTCAAACGACCCAGCCTTTAATGTCTCCAGTGTATGGATCTTACTATCAGCGACCATAGACGCCTGGTCGTAAAGATTGATCTCTACCCACTTGTCAGCGAATTTTTCGGAGAGGTCCCGGTGCGCGTCTTTATCCATGCTGTGGTATTGGACCGTCTTGATGCTCATGGGCCTGTCGAGGTCGGTCTCTATCAGCTCGCCGGTCCTTGAGTCATAATAGATGATGCGCTTCGCCTTGCCGTCATCTGTAAGCCACGAGTGATGGACTCCTATTACGTTTGTGATATGTTTACCGTATTTGAGTCTGTCGTGTATCGAGGCGTCTATCATGAGCGGGTAGAGCTCATTTTGTATGTTTACTTTGGCGTCAAATATTACAGTGTGGTTTACATCGCCTTCGAGGCAGGAATTCACTTCGGAAAGTTTACTGCGTTTAGCGGGTATCTTTACTTCAGGGGCAAACTGCACGCTCTCGAGTTCGCCTATTGTTATGTTCTTTATGGTCTCTATGTAAGAAGCTCTTGTAAGCCTTTCGTGCATCGCCGGAGAGTCTATGGCAGGGTCTATATCGCCTTCTGCAAATCTCAGGAAGCCTTCGCGTATCTGCGAGGCGGTATGTTCGATATATCCGTTTATATCCTGCTGCAGTTTCGCAGCGATCTTGCCATCTGAAGCACATGCTTCCCTCAGGGCCGCTATTACTACATACTCGCCGTCTTCTACGGCAAAGTTATCTTCGCCGTGCTCTGTCACATAGTCATTTATCAAGCGCCCGAGAGCGAAGTATTTCAGGAACGTGGCCATCTCGTCAGGGCCTATCTTTTCGTTCTCTTTCATGTTGAGCTTCTGTCTCGTCATCCTGATGGCTTCTTTTACATGGTCCGCGAGAAGTCCTCTTATGCGCCTCTTCTTTGGCTTTCTCTTCGGCTTTGCGATCTTCCGCGGTCCGCCGTTACGCTCGAAATAATCATCCCCGAATATAGACCTGTAGTACTCTTCACCTCTCTTGGCAAAATCCCCCATAACTGTACGCGCGGATACGCCGACGTTGTCCCAGTTTATCGGCCTTCCATCCTGCGCTGCGAGGCGCGTCTCCCTATCCAGCTCTCTCAGCCAGTACCTATCCCATAGGCCTATGCCGGTATTTGGCTCTATAAGGACCATGCGCCAGTCCACGATCTTTCCTTCCACGCGTTTCTTTTTGCCGTCTTCTGTAACTTCAAGCCAGATCTTGCTGCCTATTCTCTTACCCTGCTTATCATAGACAGGTTCTATATCTATGAGCCTGCCGTCTTTTCTGTCAAATATCGGCTGCGGTATGAAGTCCAGCATAAGATACGCCGGGAAACCGTATGAAACACCGAGCTCGTCCAGGCCTATCTTGCGGCCGGTCTCTCTCTCGTACTCTTCAGCGGCCTTCTTTACATATAATGCCATCGCCTCCATGCCGTTCACGCACGCTTCTTTCAGACGCTTTAAGAAGAGCTCCCTATGTTCGGGTTGTATATAATCGGGTATGAGCTGTTCGAGTGTACCGCCCCTTCCGACATTCGTAATGAGCTGTTTACCCGCAAGTATTATAGGATGTGAACCGTGCCACTCCACGCTACCCAGGTCATCCAGGCTCTGCGGAGGGTTATCCGTAGACATCACAAGGCGGACCGTTGAATACAGCGGTGACCTTGGGCGCTTGTTCCTTATAACTTCATTGCCCTGCTCTTCTGCCTGCCTGCTGACAAGCCTCTCCATATATTCTTCGTTCATGTAGAGCTCAGGCGAACAGTAGAGCACTTCTTCTACGGCAACATCGTGGTCCATCTTAGCCAATATCCAGTAGATAAAATCTACCCCTTCGATCTTTTTGGAATCATCGAGCATCCTGCCTTCGTCGTCTGTTGAGAACCTGAGCATCTGCCTTCCGCCTGACTCAGCGGCGTCTTTTACCATATATACAGGGTAATCTTCAGCGAACGCAGAGACCTTGTTTCTGATCATTTCCTTGGCCTCTTCTTCGCTTAGGCCGGCTATATCTTTCGTGTGAAATTGTATGCGGTTAGGGAGCTCCATCTTAGTGCCTTCGGCGATCTCTGTATACTTTGCCTTATTATATGTGATCCATCTCTGGAAGTTCGACTGGCACGTATACGGCAGCCCCATCTCTTCGAGCCTGCCTTCTGCATCGTGCGGGTTCTCATGGAAAGGCACTACCGGTGAGACTACTATGGGCTTTGTAAACTTTACAGCGACCCTTATGCCTTTACCCGTCTCTATCTTACGGTCCGCTATCTCGACCGCCTGGCTATGGGAGTAATCTTTGTGGCGCTTAAGAGCTTCTATATACTCTTCCCTGGATAAGTACATATGGCCTGATTCGACTACCATAACTTTCTTATTAGCGCCGCGTACCCTAACCATCTTCGCGTGGCGGCTTATGATGATATTAGACGGTACCCGGCCTTTTTCAGAAAGTTCACGGGCAAGCGTAGGGCCTTCGGTTAATATGCGCTGCTCGTGGGTCCTTCCTATGGGAAACATGAGCAGCTGATTTACCCTGTGGTCGGCGTCTACTATATCGGGGTCAAATTCCGTGAATGTCTCGCTGGCAGGGACTTTGTCATTGTGTATAAATGCTATCTCTCTCAGCGCCCCGTATGCCCTCCATCCCGCTTCGACAGGTGTGTCCATGCCATTGCCTATGGCATTCACTCTGTTCCTGCCGGTGTAATTGCTGAGCAATGCGTCCTGTTCTTCTCTTGGCAGGTCTTTTAGCTCTGTTCTTGTGGTCATAAGGCTGCGGATATAACTGTAGAGCCATTTGTGGCGCTCCCACGCCAGTTTATACATCTCAGGCTTATGTCCGCGGTGATTCTCGAAACCGCCTGACTGGTAGTACATCCACGGTGTATACGGGTAAAAGTGGTCGTGTATAGTAGATGCAAAGAAGACGCTCAGGTCTCTCCATATGAGGCGCTGGTCAAGGTGTTCATAGGGCATGTGCTGGTAAGCGAGGGTGTTTGCCAGAACTGAAGTAACATAGAAGAGTTCATTGCCCTGGGCCACTCTGTTTATACCGCCTTTTCTCTCAGCAAGAAGTTCTCCCAGCACACTTAAGTCGCCCGGCCTCTCATATGAGCTTGCCATGGCTAGCCAGTTGTCAGGGTTCACTTCCCTTCCTGTATAGAGCTCTTCTATGCGCTTCTTCATGGCATCGCGCTTTTCAATGGCAGTGGACTTTTCGTCATCTTTAAAAGGAGCCTCGTCTACAAGTCTAAGCAATGCCCATTTGGTAAATCCAAGGAACCGGCCGAATTTTTTATAGGATATTGTCTTGTTGCCTGAGCCAAGCTCTTTCATCGCACGTTTATAACTGTCGCTAAATGTGATATCATGCCCCTTCGCGTAATTGAACGCTGTTTTGAAGCCCGCTTCTCTAGCGCTTATCGCCTTGGCTTCTTCAGCAAGCCTGCGCATCTCAGCTCTCTTGGCCAAGCCTTTTGCTACTATGATCTCTATAGCCTTTGCAGAGACTTCTACCTTCTTCTCTTCTTTCATCTCTTCTTTTGGCGGGATATATTTTGGTTTTACAAGGGCGGCCACCATATTGTCTTCCTCGGCTTTATCTATGCCCTTTGACTTGGAGTGCTTTTTCCTGAAGGCATCAAAAACCGCTCTCGCCTGGTCTATCTCTTCCTGTGATCTGCCGTTCAATATATACATACCGCCTATGGCAAGCCATGTGCCAAAGTCCAGGTTCTCTATCGCCAAACCATCGGCTATACGCGTCTTAGCGCTCCGCACTGCATGGTGCATATCGCCTGCACGTTTGAGCCAGAAGAGCTTCTGTTCTTCTTCTATCGCTTCACGCGCTTCAGTATCAGCGACGCTCCGCGTAATAGCACCATAAAGGGTGGTCGCTTCATCGAACCTGTCAGCCTTAACAGCGGCGAATAGCTTCTCTGCCCTTTGTCTGTGCGCTTTCATCTCCTCCTGCCATCCGTCTATGGTATGCCTTCCCTTTCCTATCGCCCTGTAGACGCCTTCTCTTCCTATATCATTACATACGGCAAACCATAACTGGGCATGGAGTTTACTCATAGCGCTCTTCTTTCCGCCTGCGGGGCCGTCTATCAGAGTAAGCGCTGAGTTTGGATTGAACATGAGCATGAGGTCTCTTACCTTCGCGGGGTCTTCAAGTAAGTTAAGTAGTGCTTTATGCGGAATACCGAGATCGAGCACATCGAGCCCCTGTACGCCTCTTTCGAGTTCTCTTTCAGGGCCGTTTATCTTTATGCAAAGCGCATTTATGTTGCCGCCTATATCCTCTGCCAATTTTTCTATCCTGTCCCTGGTCCAGCCATTCTGCCTCTTTCTCGCCCATTCGTTCAGCATCTCCCACTGTGTAATATCCCCGCCGTAGCTCTTTACACACGCGGTGATATGTATAGGAGAGAGTCCCTGGGCCATCAACTTCTGTTCAACTTCATCGGCTATGTCATCCAGTGTGGTATCACTTGTATAGAAGAGAAGGTCTGTTGTAGAGAGGCCCATCAGGGACATCGGGCGGGTATTCTTCTGCGGTCTTAATCCGGGGAATTTCTCTTCAAGCTCTGCGATATGCGCTTTGTTTGAGCTGTCAGTATGCAAAAGATAGAGTATCTTTTCATTCATTCTGCGGATCTTATTCTTCGCCATCTTCCTTGCTTCCCCGAGACCTATCTCAACACCTTCAAACTTACGCTTACGGCGCCTAAGGTCCCTGGCGATCCTGTTTATCATATTCCTGTCAGGCTTCCAGTGGAAACCGAAGAACATAAGATGCACCAAAGCCTGCTGCTCTTCATCCAATGCCGCGGTAAGATGGTAGAGTGTCTGGGCGTAGTCTTCGACCTTTCTCATGCCCGTTGAGAAACGCGCGTCCTGCGTATCCGGCTTATACTCGGTCATGAGGCCCGCTACGAACGCCGCGGGGTCGATACCTACCTCCGGGTTCTTCTCTGCGGCCTCCGCTATTGCCTGATATGTCATCCAGACTTTATAGAATGTCATAAGACGGACATTTCTTTCGGACTGGACTATCATGTCATTTATCGCTTTACGCGCCACGAGGTTCTCTATGAGCGCGGGGCCGTCATCTGCTTCTCTTTCGCCAATTATCTCAAAGACCTTTACTATCTTATCGAGGTGTATAAGGAGCCGTCCATCCCTGTCTGTAGCAAAAAACTCCCTGCAATTACCGTGCAGCCTGGTGAGCTTATCCGCTGCCCATACTTCAAGCTCCATATCGCTCATCTTGCCGGATGCTCTCATGTAGCGGACCTCTTTTACGAGCTTTCTCACGCCGGCGTGCATATGGTCCGGGATATTTATGTAACGCAGGACATCCCTTCTTGAAAGGTTCAAAACAAATGCCAAAAATAATCCATCTTTCGGCACACAGAATCCGCCATAGCCTTCGCCTCCGACATCTACCACCCGGTCGCCGCGTAAGCTCATGATATAAGCCATGTCTTCTGTATCACCATGGCCGATAGCGTTTATCAGCGCGGCCACTGAATTGATATATGAGACCTGGACTTCCCTTCCGGCGTTCTCCGCGGTCTTATTGGTCTCTGGTATGGCCGTTGAGGGATAGCTTCTGACGTGTCCGCGGTGGTAGAGCTCGTAGAGTTTTCTTCCGGCGAGCTCAGCTATCCTGCCGTCGCCGCCTACAAGCTGGTCCCACATTATTATTGATAAGAGTTCTAAAAAGCCCAGGTCCACCCTGCTTGGTGTATATAACAGATTATAACGCTTATTCCCGCCGGTAGCTTCATAGCGGTGCAGCGGATCGCTCGCAAGATGGTTCAGCCCTTCATCAGCCAGCACATCCACCATGGCACTGTAGGTCGACATGCCCATATGCAGTTTATCCATGCGGCTTCTTAAGTATGTCTTCACTCTATAGTCAAGATTCAGCTCACTATTTTCTTTATCCAGTTTCGCTATTACCCGCTTGCGTGCCTCGCGCTTTATGAAACACTTTATGTCTTTTCTATAATCAATGCTTGCTTTAATGACAGCCTCGATCGCCCTTCTTCTTCCCACACTGTGCTTTTTCCGGTATTCGGCTATGTCGGCCTCTATCTCTTCTTCATTCTTCTCGAGGACCTTTTTCGTTGCGACTTTTGTCAGTTCCGCGCGGTTATCGGCGATATATTTAGTTACTATGCGCGGGTCTTCGGCGCTTTTCGGATCATACTTCCTGCCGTTTCTTTCGGCATGTTCTATTAAGACACCTAAATCCGCTACGCCGCCCATAAGCTCCATAGGGTATGCCCTGACTACGAACTCTATGGCCTCGCCTTCTGATTTCTTCTGGGTCGCCATGACCTCTTCCACTTCAGGCCAGAGGCCGTACTCCTCTATGATCTTCTTACCTATCGCTTGTATTCTTTTCTTGTACTCGGCTACTTTCTTCTCGACTTTCTTCTCGAGCTTGCGGCTCCTTATGACGTTCCTTAAGGCCATCGTCTCTTCGAGCCAGGTCTGGGCGAGCGTCTTGGTCATGCCCGGTCCCTGTGTGGTCAGTATATGCAGGTTGGGCAGGTCGCGCCTCTTTTTGTCGGCCCTTTGTGTGAGTCTTTCGGCTTCTTTCTCCAGCCTCTTGGGCAGATGACTTTCACTGGTAATATTTTTGCCTTTTACTGCGAGTTCCCTTACAACATCTACCCTTGTATTTTCTTCGTCCTCAGCCATCTTCTTATTCACTTCAGCGGCCATCTTTTCGTACCTATCGCCTATGATCGCCGCTATATTTCCTACCTGTGCTTGCAGGTTATTGTTTATAACCACCTGTCGTATGGCCTCTTCCATATCCTTTATATCGGGCTCCGCGGCCATCTCTTCTGCCTGGGCCCTTAATTCGTCATCACCCATCACTATAACTTCACGGGCCAGGGCAGCATGCTCAGAATCCATAACATCGCTTATATTATCCACCCAATGTTCGGCTATCCATTCTTTGAAGAATACTTCGAGTGCCTGATAGTCTATGACTTCTTCTGTTCTTTCAATACCGTTCTCTATTACTATCCTCTCCTTAATAAATAGCGGTACAGCCTCCAGCCAGTCTGACGCGAATTTGAGCCATGCGTAGTCCGCGCTGCAGTACATATTGTGGCCGCCGGTCCTCACAAGGTCTATGAGGTCCGGGTATTTGCCCAAGAAAGGTTCGAGGAATTCATTCATTTTGCCCTGGAGGTGTGATTCATTGGGATGGAGCCTCTGGCTCATTATTACGAATGCGGCATCAGTCTTCTCGGCCTTATGGAAGAGGTCTATGAGGCCCTCTTCAGACTCGATAAGACTGGTCATTCGCCTTACTTTTGACCTGTGACGCTGCTGCTTTTTCTTGTATGCCTCTTCAACCCTGCTTGTGCCGGATGCCCCTCGCTGGTTAACTATGGTAGCGCCTGCCTTTAAACACACAGCCTGGTGGGAACCCATAGTCCTCACAACATACTCCCT
>CAZKWI010000029.1:0-2394 GCA_964556455.1 uncultured Planctomycetia bacterium
CCTAAACGCTCGCTGTCGTCCAGCCTTGTCTCTATGATCTTCGCCTCTATCAGGTCCTGCTGCGTCCTCCTGTCCTGCTTTCGCTCTATCTCGCTTATCTTGTCGTGGTTGGTCGCTATATCGGTCGCCTCAAGCTCGTTCGTTCTGTCATCTTACTTGACCTTGCCTCTGTCGGTCAGCATATTTTCGACGGAAGCCATGACCTCCGAGGCCTTCGCGAAATTGATGGTGTAGACTTCGGTAGTGAGCTCCTCGTTGGCCATACTCTCTATCGTGGTCACCCTGATGAGGTTGCCTATTTTCTCGTAAGTGAAACCGTAAGTCTTCAGGACGATATCGAGCGCCTGTTCCCACGGGACGTCAGTGAGCCTTATGGTAACATTGCCTTCCACATCAGGCCCTGCGACTATATTGACGCCGCCTTTGTATGACAGTATTCTGAGAACATTATGTATGTCGGCGTCCTTAAAGTCCATGGTCACGTTGCCGCTGGAGGCGGTCTCCTGCGGCCGCTGGGCCTGTTCGACCTTCTCGACAACCATGTTAGGCTCTTCCGGGGCAAAATCCTCGCCTATATCCGAAAAATCATCGCTGAACATATCTTCGTCCAGAGGTCCGATATCCTCATACTCCTCATAATATTCCTCATCGGCCGGCTGCGCCGCCACAGGGGCAAGGCCGCTTCCAATAAAGGACGCTATAAGGAATAATATAAATATCTTTTTTGCGGTCATAAAACTAATCTCCTTTCTCTTTTAGGATCAATGTGAATTCTTTTTTATTTAAAAGAAGTGTAACGCTCGTCTGTTCTATCTGAACGATCTCGACATCCTCGACTCTCTGCCCTTCGCTTACGATAATGCCGTTAAGGACGGCTATTGAGTTTCCCCCTTCATCCCAGACGATGCCTTCCAGGGCGATATCCTCTATAAGCCGGACGCCCTGAAGGCCGTTGACGGGAGCGCGCGTAGTGACCACAAGCGGAACGAACGGGTCCCTCCTTCCCTTCGACTGGTAAATAAAGTCGTTCAATTCAATGGCGCAGGCAAAAGCCGCCTGGCTTAAAATAATAACTGCCGCGATAATAACTGTTCTTGTCTTTGTCATTTTCTGTTCAGGATGAAAGTGCTCGCTACAAGCCTTACATCATGCCTGTTCGAGTCTTTCGGGTTCGCCTCTATCTCGAGGTCCTTTACCAGCATAAATCTTTTTCCGGCCTCGAGGTCTTCCAGGAACTTCCCGAATTGATGGTAGCCGGACACGGCCACTATCTCTATGGGTATCTCTTTGTAAACATCCGTATCGTACGCCGAGCCCACCTCTTTTTCCGGAAGCGGTTTTATTCCGATGATCTTTACACCTGATATATCGGCTATACGTGAAAGGTCCCTCAGGACGATCTGTATATCCTGTCTGCCCGGGAATATCCCGCGGTATCTCGCCATCTCAGTATATAACTTATCGCTTTGCATTTCAATGGCGCGTTTTTTCGAGATTAGGGACCTTGCGCTTGTTATCTCTTTTTGCAGCACGGCGCCCTTTTTACTATAAACGGCCCGTTCGTCGAGAATGGGGCGCAGCAGAAACTGAAAATACAGCACCGCCACTATCAGGATAACCAGTGCTGATAGCAGTGCCTTATCCCCGCCCTTTTTGTGCTGGGTTCTACCCTGTCTCATTGCTGCCCTGGCTTTCCTTAAAATAACAGTTTATATTAAAACTCATAACCTCAATATCTCTTATCGAATGGAGCGACGTGGAATCAAGCTGGATGGTCGCGAAATCTTCGGAGAACAGAGGGTCGTCCTTAAGGGCCTGTATGAATTTCCCCAGGGTAGCAAGCTGGTTGCCGTAATCGGATGAAACCTCACCCTCGATGATAAGGTAAGGTATGATCTTCCGTGTCGCGGCAGGTTTCTCCACGGACCATTTGCTCTTTGGAGCGGACCCGGGAGATGCAAGCTTGACCGTCTTTGTGCCTATTGAAATATTGGTGTACCATACACCGTCAATAATGAGGTCGCTCAGGAGATTCAGTTTCCTGGACCACATGACCTTCTTTTCTATGAGGCTCTCTATGGTCGTCAGGTTGTCATTCAGCGCAATATTCTGTTCCCTGGCAAGCTCCAGCACCTTCTTCTGGTCCCTCAGTACCTGTAACTCGCCTGCAAGCCTGTTATGTTCGGACCGCTGAAAGCTGCATGTGCTCACCAGGTACAAGTGAGCCGCTCCCAACCCGACCAGGCATAGGACGAACGCGAATTTCAGGAATGTGAGCGCGCGCGGCGATGAAAAGGACTGCTTCTTTTTGATCGCTTTCTTAGGTAAAAGATTGACCTCTATCACTTCAACTCCTCATGGCCAGCCCGACCGCAACGGCCAGCTGCCTCTTCG
>CAZKWI010000029.1:2404-21536 GCA_964556455.1 uncultured Planctomycetia bacterium
GGTCTTAAGGATGTCCTTCGGCACTCCCTTGTCTATCTTTATACGCTTGAAAGGGTCCCAAGCGGCGCACTCTATCTCCAGGTTCGTCTGGAATATATCTATCAGCCCTTTAACCCCCGAAACACCGCCGCAGATGTACGCCTTGTCGACAGCGGAGCCCAGATGGTCTTCATAATAATTCATGGAGAGCCTTATCTCTTCTATCATGTCGTTAAGCACAGGTCTTATCGCATCCAGAACCTGAGGCAGCCTGCTGCCGGGTTTTTCCTTCAAAAGGGCTGCGGCCTTTATGTTGATGGCGAACCTCTGCGATATCGCTTTCGCGAAGTCGCTGCCGCCTATCTCCAGCTCCCTCGTGAAACACGGGGTCCTGCCCTTCAGGATATCCAGCGTCGTGCTTCTTTCGCCGATATTTATCAGCGCTATGTCGACGCCTTTGTCCACCTCGGGAAAATTAAGAAGGAATGCGTTCACCAGGGCGAATGAATCACAATCTATGATCTTAGCCGAAAGCCCCGTCCCTTCTATAAGACTGAGCCTCTTATCTATCGCGTCTTTTTTCGCCGCGACCACAAGGGTCCTCATCTTGCCGCGGCCGGTCTCTTCTACAGGCTGGCAATCAAGTATTACGTCCTTCACGCTGAAGGGTATATATTTATTTGCTTCGAACTTAATGGAACTTCTCAGCTCTTCTGCCGTCATCTTGGGCATGTCCACATAACGCACTACCACATCAGGCCCGGAGATGGAAATATTCACGTCCCTTACAGAGATCTTTTCAGCTATCTCCGAAAGTATCCTTTTGAAATCACTGCGGTTATGGCCGTTGACGCGCACCATGCCGAACCTCTTTAATACCGGCTTTTCTTTGGTGCCGGAAAGCTGGACATACTTCGCGAAAGAGCTTCCGATATCAAGGCCGGTCCGCAATTTATCTCTGCGTAGTTTAAGCGTTGGCATGGAAGATCCTCCGGAAAGAAAAAAGTGCGTTTTTAACCACGGTGGGAGAAAAAACTTCCTTCAGTCTTTTGGAAGGTGCGATCCTTGTACCCTCTCTCTGAAGCTTCTTATGCAATTTTAAACCTATTCTTCATTTATTATATAATTATATTATTTATTATACAATTTTGCCACAGATTAGCATGAATGTCAAGAATACTCTTTTATTTTTTCATGAGCCGCAAAAAAAAGAAGAACGGTAAGATTTAACCTTACCGTTCTTCTTTGGTAAAACCATATTCAAGCAGCCTGTTCTTAACAGGCGCTCACTGTGCCGGTTATATTCCCGCCACGTTACCGTGTGCGGCACATGAGGAATAGCACGGATTTCCGCCTGCCGCGGCATTGAACGTGAGAGCCGCTCCGTCATCAGGGCATGTGGTAGGTACACTCCTGAGATACGGTGCAAGATCAGCAAATGCGGCCGGCCATGCGCCGTTATCGACCTGGAACATCTGTATTGCGCTGTCCAGCTGCCTTAAGTTCGCTATACAGGCGTTTCCAGCAGCCGTTGCACGAGAGTTAACATAATTTGGTATAGCTATTGCAGCCAGGAGACCAATTATGGCAACGACTATCATGATTTCAACGAGCGTAAAGCCTCTCCTATTACGTCTCTTCATTGGTATCCCCCCTTTTTACCAAGTCTGGTTTTCTTCTTGACAGTGCGCAAGCACAAGATAGAATTATTGTAACTCCTTATGCTTGCTTGAGTTACCAGATATCTGTGCTGGTTAAATCAGCCTTTTATCCGGCTCTCACAACCGAGTATATCACATAATCTGAAAAAGTCAATACAACCAAAAGTGAGCGTTAGCTACTGACTTTTCAGCCCATAATAGTTGATAACCTGAATATTGGCAAGAACATACAGATAACTATTCCGCCTATAACTATACCCAAAAAGGCTATTATAAGAGGCTCGATCACGCTCGTCAGACCGCTCACCGCTATATCCACCTGTTCATCATAAAAATCGGATATCTTGGCAAGCATAGTGTCCAGCTGGCCGGTCTTCTCGCCAACGGATATCATCCTGACCACCATCGTAGGAAATACATTGCTCTTGCGGAGCGGTTCGGCTATGGACTCCCCCTCTTTTACGCTGGATTGCACCCGTACTACAGCCCTTTCTATGGCGCTATTCGCTACGGTCCTGGAGACTATCTCAAGGCAGGTCAGGATAGGCACGCCGCTTCTCACAAGTGTCGAAAGCGTACGGGCAAATCTGCTCACTGCCACCTTTCTGAGCAATGTACCGAAAATAGGGAGCCTTAGGGATATAGAGTCGAGCACAAACTTGCCCTTAGGCGTCTTTGCCAGGCTCCATAGCAGGAAAGCGATAACGGAAAAGGCGGCTAAGCCCTGCAGAAAATAATTTCTCAAAAGATCGCTGGCGGCCAGGAGCACCATGGTGGGCCTCGGCAATTCCGCGCCGAAGCCCGAATATATCTCTTTGAATATCGGTATGACCTTTATCATTAAGAGCGCTGTTACCGCGACAGCCATCACTGTGATTATCGCGGGATATATCATTGCCGACCTTATCTTTTTCTGCAGCGCCGTCGTCTTTTCCAGATACAGAGCGAGCCTTTCTAATATCTCATCCAGCATCCCGCTGGATTCTCCGGCCTTTACCATATTGCAGAAGAGCCTCGAAAAGACATCACTGTGCTTTTCGAGCACGCCCGAGAGGCTGCCGCCGGCTTCGATGCTGTCGCGCATGTCGTAGACCACATCCTTAAAAGACTTCTTTTCAAGCTGCTCGCCTATGATGTCAAACGCAGCGACAAGAGGTATGCCGGAGGAGACCAGCGTAGCAAGCTGCCTTGAGAATACAACAAGGTCGTCCGTAGTGACACGCTCTTTCAGGAATGCCATCTGCGGCTTAGGGCCCTTTTCGGATTTTTCTATAATGTCGACTACGGTGAATTCTTTCTCATTGAGCAAGGCCAGCAGCGCCTCGCTCGACTCGGCCTCGGCACTGCCTGTAACTGTCTTTCCATCCCTGTCCTTTACCACATAAATGAAGAACGGCATACAGCCCCCGTATCTATTCGGATGTTATCCTTAATACCTCTTCCAGGGTCGTGCTTCCTGCAATGAATTTCTCCAGCGCGTTGTCTTTGAGCGCCTTCATGCCCTGCTTCACCGCATAATCCTTTATCTCGCTGGCCTGCTTCTTGTGAATGGTCATGTCCCTTATCTTATCATCGATCACCAGCGCTTCGAGCGTGCCCATCCTTCCGTAATAGCCTGTACTGCCGCATTTGGTGCATCCCTTACCTTTATAAAAAACGGGTTCTTTTCCTTTCGCGGCAAGCTTTTCGGGATCAAGGCCTACCCTTAATAAAACAGGCCGGGGTATCTTAACAGGCTCCTTGCAATCAGGGCATATGCGCCGGCATAAACGCTGTGCCATAACCAGGCATACGCTTGAGGCTATCAAAAAAGGCTCCACCCCCATATCAATAAGCCTGGTCAGGGCACTCGCCGCGTCATTCGTATGGAGGGTGCTGAAGACCAGGACTCCCGTCAGAGACGCCTTTATGGCTATGTCGGCGGTCTCAATGTCCCTGATCTCGCCTATCATTATCACATCGGGGCTCTGTCTCAGGATGGATCGGAGGCCGTTCGCGAAACTGAGGCCGATCTCAGGGTTTGCCTGTATCTGCGTTATCCCGTCTACCTGGTACTCAACAGGGTCCTCTATGGTGATGATAGCCTTTTCGGGAGTGTTGAGCCTGTTCAGGACCGAATAGAGGGTGGTTGATTTTCCGCTGCCGGTAGGCCCTGTGACCAATACCATCCCGTAAGGCTTCTTGAGTGCCTTATTTAACTCGGTCAGCGGCTTGGTCAGAAAACCGAGCTTCTCCAGACCGACGCTTAAGTTGGATTTATCCAGCAATCTGAGGACGATCTTGTTGCCGTGAGTGACAGGAAGGATAGATACCCTGAAATCGATCTCTTTATCCCTGTATCTCACCTTGAATCTGCCGTCCTGCGGAAGGCGGGACTCCGTTATATCCAGGCGGGACATGATCTTTATCCTCGCCAGCGCGGCGTTCTGGTTCTCTTTGGGAAGATTGAACGCCTCTTCCAGCTTTCCGTCTATGCGGTACCTTATCCTCAATGAACGTTCCTGAGGCTCTATATGGATATCGCTTGCCCTCTTATTTATGGCTTCTGAGATCACCAGGTCTATCAGCTGGACGACAGAGGTCTCATCGCCGGACTTTTCCGCCTCAGGCTCATCTTTGTCGGTCCCGGAAGGTGTCTTTCCCTCCCGGTCCGGATCGTCATCTATCATTTCCGCAAAATCCTTTTTGCCCTTGCCAGACTTGTAATGACTGTCAATAGCGTCCTTTATGTCGTCTTCTGTAGCTATGACCACATCGACATCGCAGTTCGTCATCGTTTTTATATCATCCGTCGCGAATATATTCAGGGGATCCGCTGTCGCGACCGTAAGGCGGTTCCCTATCCTGGATATGGGGATCAGCACGTAATGCCTGGCAAAATTCTCGGATACGAGCTTTATCACCTTAGGGTCTATTTTGTACTTGGAGAGGTTTATGGGTGGGATATTGAACTCACGGCTAAGGGTTATCATGAGGTCTCTCTGCGTGATAAAACCTTCGCTTATGAGTATCTTACCGAGGTTGCCGCCTTTCTGACCCTGGATAGCAAGCGCTTTTTCAAGCTTCTCCTTGGTCACAAGCTTGGACCCCAGCAAAAGCTCGCCCATCCTTTTTCTAAGCGACTTTTTCATCTACCTCACCGGCCGCGTCCGCTTCGCCCGTGGTAACCCTGACGACCTCCTCCAGGGTCGTAATGCCCGCCATGGCCTTTATCAGCCCGCTCTCGCGCAGGGTCTTCATGCCTTCTGCTCTCGCCTGCTCGTTGATAAGGGCCTCCTGGCTATTCCCGGCTATAAGCTCTTTTATGGAAGGCGTCATACGCAATGTCTCTATAATGCCCACCCTGCCTTTATAGCCTGTGCCGTCGCACCATTTACAGCCCTTGCCCTTGTACAGGGTAACCGGCGGTTTAAGGAAGCTTTCAGCGCCCAACAGCATTATCAAAGATTCGTCAGCGCTGTATTTTTGCCTGCACCTGGGGCATATAGCGCGCACCAGCCTCTGTGCCGCGACCATGATTATCGCGGACGATATGAGAAAGGGCTCCACGCCCATATCCATCATGCGCACAATAGAGCCGCTGGCGGTGGTTGTATGCAGTGTGCTGAGGACCATATGCCCGGTAAGGGCTGCCTTGATCGCTATATCTACGGTCTCAACGTCCCTTATCTCCCCGACCATTATTACGTCCGGGTCCTGGCGCAGTATGGACCGCAAAGTAGAAGCGAAAGTAAGGCCTATGTGTGGCTGCACAGTGACCTGGTTTATGCCGGGAAGATCGTATTCGACCGGATCCTCTACGGTTATTATATTTTTTTCAGGCGTATCTATATTTTTTAATACGGAATACAGGGTCGTCGTCTTCCCGCACCCGGTCGGGCCGCACGCCAGTATCATCCCGTGCGGCTTCTTAGATGATTCCTTTAAAATCTCGAGCGGGCCTTTTTCAAATCCAAGCTTATCAAGATTGAGCATAACGCGGCTCTTGTCCAGTATTCTCAGCGCCGCCTTCTCCCCGAAACTCGAAGGCAGGACAGAGATCCTGAAATCGACCTGTTTCTGGCCGGACTTTATCTTGAACCTGCCGTCCTGCGGCAGGCGTCTTTCGGCTATATTAAGGCTGGCCATCACCTTCAGCCGCGATATTATCGCCGCGTGCATTGTCTTAGGGGGATGGCGACCGTCTTTTAACATGCCGTCCACCCTGTACCGCACCCTCGTCTCCCGCTCGAGAGGCTCAATGAGAATATCACTGGCCCTGAGCGCGATGCCCTCTTCAAGGAGCATCTTCGTTATCTTGACTATAGGAGCCTCCTGGGTGAGTTTGATCAACGCCTCCGAATCGACATCTTCAGGCGGGACGTCTTCATTTATCGTCTCTATCTTCTTCGCCTCTTCTATGTTCTCTATTATCTTCTCGACCGCCTCGTGGACATCAGCGCTGTAATAGCGCTCTATCGCTTCCCCCATATCACTGTCCCTGGTGATGACTATCCCGATCTTATATCCAGTGAGTGCTTTGATATCATCTATGACAAAGACGTTAAGAGGGTCCGCCATCGCTATTGTCAAAACGCCGCCCATCTGGGATAACGGCAGTATTTTGTATTGGAGAGCGGTCTCCTTGGGGATGATATTGAGTATCTTGCGGTCTATCTTATAACGTGTAAGATTTATGGTGGGTATTCCCAGCTCCTGGCTCAGGATAGACGTCAGGACATCTTTTTTTACGAATTTCTCCCTGATCAGTATATCGCTTAACGCACCGCCGCCGGCCTTCTGTATGTCGATGGCCTTCTTAAGGTCCTTGTGGGACAGGATGCCTTTTTTAAGAAGAGCGTTATTGATCCTGTTTTTTATGGAGAGCGACATTACGTTTTTGCCTCTTTAGTGGGCCTGTAGATCAATGCGCTGCATAATATCTGTCCAGCGCGTTATTCACGTCGCTTATTGTGCTGACGAAGACCTGCACCGTACATTTGGTCAAGTATTCTATATCCTCAACAGCCTGGATGTTCAGGGGATTTGACATAGCGATAGTAAGGGTGTCCCCGATCTTGTCTATTGGGACGAGGCTGTATTGTCTGGCGACATGTTGAGGCACTGCCTTTATGATCTCGCGGTCCACTTCGTAACCGCTCAATGGCAGATATGGAAAGCCGTACTGGATCGTTATCGCCTGGGCGATCTCTGCTTCCTTGGCGTAACCGAGGTTAACCAGTATCTGCCCGATCAGGCCGCCCTTTTCCTTCTGGAAGACGAGCGCCTCAGTAAGCTGGCGTACACTGATAATGCCCTTCTCCAGCAGTAATTGGCCGAGCTGTTTGTCTATCTTCTTCTTCATGTTTTTTTTGACCGGGCGTGCGGGCCGCGGCCTATTTATGCAGTAAGCGGGCCAGATCGACCGCATCTGCCGTTCTGGACATCGCGTC
This sequence comes from uncultured Planctomycetia bacterium, assembly GCA_964556455.1. Classification (GTDB taxonomy): domain Bacteria; phylum Omnitrophota; class Gorgyraeia; order JABMRJ01; family JABMRJ01; genus CAZKWI01. Next base: position 9,477 of record CAZKWI010000029.1, read on the forward strand.
TTCGTATGTGATCATCCTTCTTTGGTACAGGTCCGCAAGGGACTGGTTCATGGTCCTCATGCCTTCCTTATGGCCCGTCTGTATTAATGACGCTATCTGGTGATTCTTCCCTTCGCGTATCAGGCTTCGGACGGCCGGGTTCAGGATCAAAAGCTCAAGTGCCAGAGACCTTCCGGTGCCTTTGGAAAGCGGGACGAGCTGCTGTGATAATATACCCTGCAATACGAATGAAAGCTGCGTCCTGATCTGCGACTGCTGATGGGCCGGAAATACATCTATTATCCTGTTTATCGTCTGGACGCAGTCAGAGGTGTGGAGAGTTGCAAATACAAGGTGGCCTGTTTCCGCTATCAGAAGAGCCGACTCTATCGTTTCGAGATCCCGCATTTCGCCGACAAGTATTACATCCGGGTCCTGTCTCAGTATGTGCTTTAACGCCTCGCCGAAAGAGAGCGTATCGTTTCCCAGCTCCCTCTGCTCTATCAGGGACTTCTTGTGCTCATGCAGGAACTCCACGGGATCTTCTATGGTTATAATGTGGCATTCTCTGTTCTGATTAATATAATCGATCATTGCGGCGAGGGTGGTCGACTTTCCGCTGCCGGTCGCGCCCGTAACGAGCACCAGCCCTTTCGGCTTCCTGCAGAGGCTTGTAATAACATCGGCGGGCAGGCCGCACTGCTCAAAGCTCTTGACCTTGTACGGTATGACCCTGAAAGCCGCACCGACGACCCCTCTCTGCTGGTATACATTGACCCTGAAGCGGCTTATCCCTTTGAAGCCTATAGACATATCGAGCTCTTTCGTGGCCTCGAATATCTGCTTCTGTTTTTCGGTCATTATGCTGTAAGCCATCTCTTTTGAGTCTTCGGCCGTGATCACATCATATTCGGTAGGCTGCAGTCTTTCATCTATCCTTATGCGCGGCGGGTTGCCGCATGATATATGGAGGTCGGAGGCGCCCTTTGTTATCACCAATTGCAACAGAGCCTTAAGATCTCCCTTCATGCCCTTCTCCTTTCGTGGTCTTCATATTTTAGGACGTCCTGTTCTTTCCTTAGCGCCCGGATGCCTTGAGCGATCCAAGCGCCTTACTAAAGAGCTCTTCTGCCGTAGACCCGTCTATGGGATTTTCGCTGACACTGCCCGAGACCGTCAGGGGAAAACCCTTATCTTTCTGGGATCTTGAAAATTCCTCTTCTACCCTGTCCCGGATCTTTTCCGAGATCTCGGTCGCCTCTTTTTTATTTCTCTCAGGCAAAACAACGGCGAATTCATCCCAGGAGATCCTGGCCACCTTGCTCACTTCGGTAGAGCCCTTCTTTATAATATCCGCCACCTTCTTCAGGCTCTTCTCAGCGGCCATCTCGCCGTAAGACTCCCTCTTCTTTTTCATCTCGTCAATACTGAAAACAAGCAAAGAGCAGGGGCGCTGATATAAAACCGCCCTTTTTATCTCTTCATCAAGTCTTTCGAAAGCATATTTTTTATTATACAGGCCCGTCAACTCGTCTTTTATAGTAAGCTCTTCGGCCTTCTTGGCCAGATGGTCGTTCTCTATAGCGATCCCGAGCTGTTTACCCAATACCTTGACCAGCTCTACATCGTCTTCCTTGAACGCAAAGGCCTCTTTGTCGTTTGCAATGACTATGAATCCCGAGCCCACGCCGTGAGAAACGACAGGGACTATCAGGCAGTTCCTGTTCTTAAAGAGGGTGCTGACGGCCCTGGCGTCAGGATCGGGCTTTGTGACGGACGAATCTACCTTCACCAGCTTCTTCCGGGCCACGGATGCGCCGATAGGGTCCTTCCCTAGTATAAAAGAAGTCTTTTTGACTACCTTCGCGGCTAGGCCGTTGAACACCTTTGGCAGTATCCTCGACTTGCCGTTCGCGGACAGGTACAGCGCGGCCATGCTGCTTTCATCGACCGCGGTCAATTTTTCTACAACCAGTTTCATGATATCGTTAAGCTTGCCCTTGGAAGCTATCATATCGCCGATCTGCAGTATGCTCGATAAGGCCAGCACTTTCTTCTGTATCTCCAGATTCACTTCTTTGGTCTTGAGAGAATATCCCTGGAGCTCTCCCATAGACTCCCTTATCCTCTTTGTTATGGAGTTTATCGATCTCCCGAGCTCCCCTATCTCGTCTTCGGTCTCCACTGAGACTTTGTGTTTGAGGTCGCCGTCGGCTATCTTCCTTACATCAGAGGCTATGCCGAAAACAGGGTCTATCATTCTCCTGGTGAGGATAAAACCGCAAAATGCTATGACGGAAGCAAAAAAGAGTATTGCCGCGAACAGGGACACCAGGCCGATGTGCGTAAAAGCCTGCAGCTGCACAGCGGATAAAAATATATTTACTATATAAGCTGCCGCCATAAGCGGTATGACCGACATGAGCATGAAAGCTATAAGAAGTTTATACCGCAACCCCGTACCCCCCGTCCGCAGGTAATCTAATAGGCCCTTTATCATTGTGCTCCCCCTTACGATAATATTTTGATATTACGTATTATAAAGTATACATTATGAGAAATATTTTGTCAAACAACCGCGGCTTTATCGGCCTCTTTTATAAAAAAATCTTTCGTTAGCCCGCAGTCGATATGGCTCCAGGGCAGTAATTCATCCTTGTCCTTCTTTTTGTGCAGAAAAAAATCCGGGGCCAGTCCCTCAAGGGACATAGCATCCATCCAGGCTTTGAAGTCGAGGCGCTCCATCCAGCCGTCAAACCTGCATCCTTTATTAAAGGCGCGCAGTATGACGCTGTTAAGCCTTCTGTCGCCGCGCGATAGCAGCCCCTCCAGGATGCTTGTCCTGGTATCATGGAATTTCAGTTTTACTCTGCCCGACCTGACAGCCTTGCGCAGGTACGATATCTTTTCGAAAAGGCGGCCGGACTCCTCCATGGGATACCACTGGAACGGCGTGTGAGGCTTAGGTATAAAGGAAGCTATGCTGACGTTTATCTGAATGCGCTTAGTCCCCCTTACCAGAGAATCCAGGAAGAGGGCTATCTGGTCAACATCCCTCATGGTCTCCGTTGGCAGCCCGATCATGAAGTACAGCTTCACATTCCTCCATCCGGAGCTTGCCGCGGCGGCAATCGTCTCACGCAGCCCGTTAATGTCTATCTTCTTATTTATAACCGCCTGAAGCCTCTCCGAAGCGGCTTCAGGCGCAAAGGTAAGGCCGCTCTTTCCCATCTTTCTCATAATGCCGGGGAGGCCTTTTATCGTCTCATCCACCCGAAGAGACGGCAGAGATACGTTCACCCCTTTACCCTTAAGAATATCCGTAAGACCGGCCAGGACCTGGGCTATTTCGGAATGGTTGCCGGTGGAGAGCGAAAGGAGCGACAGCTCTTCATAGCCTGTGCTGGCCACGCACTCTTTTGCTATTTCGAATATCCTGCCGGGCGAGCGCTCTCTTTTGTGATGATACAGCGCTCTTGCCTGGCAGAACCTGCAGAGGTTGGGGCACCCCCTCATTATCTCAACGCTTATCCTGTCATGGACTATGCTAATATACGGAACGATCTGCTTAACAGGGTAAAATGAGCTCTCCAGGTCGTTTATCACCCTCTTCTTTACGGTAAGGAGTGCGCCGGCAGCAGGCGTCAATGACATGAGCGTCCCGTCATCATTGTAGGCAGCCTGATAAAGAGAAGGTACATAGACGCCCTCAACAGCGCTCAATGCCTTTAAAATATCTTTTCTGCCGCGGTCTTGTCTTTTCTTGAAGTCCTTTATTATTTCGAGCATTTCCGGGATCGACTCTTCCGCTTCGCCTATCATAAAAAGGTCGACAAAATCGCTTATCGGCTCCGGGTTAAAGACCGAGGGGCCTCCCGCCATGACAAGCGGGTGGCCGTCGTTCCTGTCGCGCGAACAAAGCGGTATGCCGCCGAGGTCCAGGATATTTAACATGTTGGTGTAGTTGAGCTCATAGGCCAGGGAGAAGCCGATCACGTCAAAATTAGAGAGCTCTTCTCTGGACTCAAGGCTGAATAGAGGTACACGCTCTCTTCTCAATATATCTTCGAGGTCCTTGTCGGGCGAGAAGACCCTCTCGCAGGCCGTATCCTCCCGCTCGTTCAGCAGGTGATATATCAGCTTAAATCCGAGATGGCTCATCCCCACCTCGTATAGATCCGGGAACGCCAGCGCGAACTTTACGGCAACGCTCTTCAGGTCCTTCATGACAGCATTCCACTCACCGCCGATATACCTGCCCGGCTTCCTCACCTGCTCCAGTATATTTTCAATCTTATTTTGATTTATCATATATACCATGGTGGGGACAGGTCTCAAGATATAAATAACAATTGGAGAGACCTGTCCCCATAACCTGAAACGTTCGCTAGAACCGCGGCTTGCGCATTTCGATATTCAGCAGAAGCGCGATCGAAACTATCGTGGTGAGAAGCGAGGACCCGCCATAACTTACTAGTGGCAATGGCAGCCCGACAACTGGCATAAGGCCGGCCGTCATGCCCATGTTTATTATTACCTGGCAGGCTATCAAGGTCACTATGCCGACGGCCATAAGCTTTCCGTACGTGTCGCCTGTGGTAACGGCTATTCTGAGCCCCCTGAATATAAGGATGGCGAAAAGCCCCATAAGTATAGCGCACCCGATGAAGCCCCCCTCTTCACCCACGACCGAAAAGATAAAATCGGTATGGCGCTCCGGTAGAAAGTTCAGCTGGTTCTGTGTTCCGCTAAGCCACCCCTTGCCGAAAACGAAACCGGACCCAATGGCTATCCTCGACTGGATCATCGTATAGCCCGCTCCCAGCGGGTCCGCGTTCGGGTTTATGAAGACGGAGAGTCTCTGTTTCTGATAATCCTTGAGCATAAACCACACGAACGGTAAAGACAAAAGGCCCAGAGATATTATGCTCAGGAGATGTTTTGTTCTAACCCCCCTTACGAAAAGCATCGCGAAGGTTATCGGGATGAGCATGAGGGCGGTGCCGAGATCCGGCTGCAGGTTTATAAGGAGAAAGGGCACAAAAAGCATGATAAACGGCACTACCAGGTCCCTGGGCCTGTAAGAGAACCTCGCCCTGTCACCGAGATACGCGCTCATGGCCAGTATAAAAGTGATCTTGACAAGCTCCGACGGCTGAAAACTGATGCCCCCAACGGAAAACCATCTCTGCGCGCCGTATCTTGTAGCGCCGCGCAGGAGAACTACAACAAGGAGCAGGACGCTTATTCCGAAGAGTATATAAGCGAAGTCCACAAAACGCTGATAATCCACGTGGATTATCGCCAGAAGAAGCACAAGCCCTATCCCTATCCAGAAGAGCTGTTTAAGGACAAGACCTTTCAGGAAACCTTCTCCCTCGGTATATGTTGCGCTGTAAAGCGCGGACACTCCTATGGCGAGTATCAGGAGCATAACGGTAAAAAGCGTCTTATCAAAACTTCTATAGAGCCTATTGTTCATCTGTTTTCCCTCATACCCTGAGCCCCACTCATATGGGGACAGATCTCAAGACATGTTTAACCATTGGAGAGATCTGTCCCCACCATGGTAACCATATCCCGCTTTTGTTCGTTTGCCGCTTCCCTTTTGCTCTCTGTTGACTCGTCAAAGTAACCGAGCTCCTTCATTTTGCGTAATATATCACCGGCGGTCCTACTCGCTCCAAGCCCGCCCTTGCCTCCGTATTCCAGGAATACCACCAAGACAGCCTTCGGCGCATCCACGGGGGCGAAGCCTGAAAACCATGCGTGAGTCTTATCGGTCGATGTCTGGGCCGTGCCTGTTTTGCCGGCTACGGTCAATCCTTTCACCGCCGCCCTCTTGCCGGTGCCGCGTACGTTCGCGACCACTTCCGCAAGGCCTGACTTTATTACGCCGAGCGTCTTTTTGGAGATACCTATATACTTTTTATCGACACGGGAGATATCGACGTCCTCTATATACTTCACGATATACGGCTTAACAAGATATCCGCCGTTCGCCACCACGGCCATCATCCTGGCCACCTGTAGGGGGCTCGTCAAGAGATATCCCTGACCTATGGCGTAATTCAGCGTCTCGCCTTTATACCAGCCTCTCTTCTTCGTCAAAAGCTTCCATCTTTTGCTCGGAACGAGCCCGCCGGTCTCGTCAGGCAGGTCTACGCCCGTAGGATATCCATACCCGAATTTTTTCGCGTAAGCGGCTATCTCGTCAACGCCGACCAACCTGCCCACCTGCCAGAAATATACGTTGCAGGAATTCATGATAGCTGCCTTAAGGTTCTGGCGGCCGTGCCCTTTTTCCCACCAGCACCTAAAGACCCTGTCGCCCAGCTTATAACTTCCCTCGCACGACAGCTCCGTATCCTCAGTTATCCTCCTGTTCTCCATGGCGGCGGAAGCCGTGACGACCTTAAAGACAGATCCCGGCGGATAACTGCACTGCACCAGCCTGTTGAGCAAGGGGTATTTATCGCTTATAAGGAGCCTCTTTATTTCGGAGGAGTTCTTCCCGGATACAAAGGAATTCGGATCGAATGACGGAGAACTTACAAGGGCCAGGACCTGGCCGTCGCGTGGGTCGATGACGCATGCCCCGCCGCGGGCGTCGGCAAAGACCTCCTCTATATAATCCTGCAGTTCCATGTCTATGGTAAGATACAGGTCCTTTCCTTTTACCGGCTCCTTTATACCAAGTATGCCCACCTGGTAGCCCCTGTTGTCGACCTCTATCTGCATGCCTCCATGCAGGCCCTTGAGATAATTATTATATGTTTTCTCTATGCCGGACCTGCCTATCAGGTCATGGATCACGTAACCGTAACTCTTGAGCTTGCTGAGCTCAGCCGAGCTTATCAGGCCCAGGTAACCGAACATATGCGAGGCGTTCATTCCGCAGACATAGTGCCTCTTGGGCGCGGTCTCGATAATTACGCCCGGGAGATCCAGCTTTCTCTCTTCGATCGTGATGGCTTTGCTCTTACCGATATCGCGTACTATCTTAGTGGGCTGAAAAGGCGTGACAAAGTTTTTCTTGAGTGAGGTCTCTATTTTCTTTTCGGTTATGCCCAGGATCCCGGCAAGCTTGCCCAGCGTCTGGTCTCTGTCTTTCAGTTCCTGGGATATTATGGCGACATCGAAAGAGATCCTGTTATCTACCAGGAGCCTCTTGTTCCTGTCGAACATCCTGCCGCGGGGGCTTTCTATGGAGAGAAGCCTGATCCTGTTCTTCTTGGAAAGCCTCTGGTAATAAGGGCCCTTTATGACCTGCAGATAGAAGAGCCCCGTTACGACCAAAAGCATAAAGCTGAATATTACAGCGCCTATAATTTTTATTCTCATGGTCAGTCTTCCCTTAATAATGTCTTCTTCAGGATCAGGACAAAAGGCGGGGAACAGAGCGAGGTATAGAAACTTAATGTAACGATGCTCTTAATAGTGGCCCTTGAAAGGTCCATGCCCACAAGCGGAGCGGCGTCAACCATGGTCTTGGCCAGCACGCTTATGCCGTTCGCGAAAAGGGCCAGTGAGAAGACAAGAAAGATCTGTGTCGCGAAATTGTCTTTAAATATCTTATTGCTGAAATAAGACGCCAGGAGGCCGCTCAGGCTCAGTACGGCTATGTTTATCCCTATGGAATCCGTGCCAAGCCCCCCTCTTAAAAGCCCTGCGACAATGCCCGCTTCGAGGGCCTCGCTCCAGCTGGAATAGAGCCCGGCGAAGATCACAAGGACAAGGACAAGGTTGGGACGCATGGTGCCGAAATCGATAATTTTGTAAAAGGTGGCCTCTATAACGATAGTGGCAAGCAAGGCGGTAAAAAGATGCGCCCTCGTTATTCTATGCATAACACCTCTTCGACCCTCGAGAGATCTACAGCCAGTTTGACTATCGCCGCCTGGTAGAGGCCGCTCTTATCAACGAAAACATCTTCTATGGTCCCCACCATTATTCCTCCCGGTATCGAGCCGCCCAGGCCTGAGCTTACCACTACGTCCCCGGGCCATACGTCAGCGTTCAATGAAAGATAGACCATCTGGCACTGCCTGCTCAACGTGCCGTATAAAAGGCCGTCATGCCGCGTCCGCTGGACCACCACGCCTATCCTGGAATCAGGGTCTGTTAAGAACATGATCTTGGCGGTCGAAGAACCCGCCTCTATAACCCTGCCCACCAGCCCCCTTGCCGCAGAGACCGCCATGTATTTTTTTATGCCGTCATCGGAGCCTTTATTTATATATATGACACTGGTCCAGTTAGAGGGGTCCCTGCCTATTACCTGCGCGGGTGTACTTTTATAGGAACGGGCGGTCTTAAAACCCAGGAGCTTCTTGAGCCTGTTGTTCTCAAGGGATATCTCGTCAAACTGCGCCAGCTTGTTCTTTATGGCGCTCATGGCTTCTTTGAGGGATTCGTTCTCTTTGATAAGACGGTTCTTGGGCAGGCCTATAGAAGCTATTTTATGTGAAATTTTTTTGGATGCCGTAAGGGCGGGTAAAGCTATATCGAGTATCCTGCTGCGGGCGGCGCTGAATACCGTATTGACGATCCAGATCAGAACTATTGCCGTCAATATCGATATCGTTAGATTATTCCTGCTCACATCATCTTCTACGACTCTAACTTGTGGGCGATCGCTACCCTCTTAAGATAATGGAGTTCGCTTAAGACCTTACCTGTCCCGAGGGCAACAGCCGTTAGCGGATCATCCGCTACGTGGACCGGAAGCCCGGTCTCTTCCTGTATAAGCTTATCAAATCCCCTCAACAGCGCACCGCCGCCGGCCATTATGATGCCTCTCTCTATCAGGTCCGCGGAAAGTTCCGGCGGGGTCCTTTCGAGGGTGATCCTTATGCTTTCTATGATCTGGGATATGGGCTCGCCCATCGCTTCCCTGATCTCTTCGCTTGTAACGGTGACCATCTTGGGCAGTCCCGCGACCAGATCGCGGCCCCTTACTTCCATGGTCAGCTCTTCCTCAAGCGGATAGGCGGAGCCTATCTTTATCTTTATCTCTTCGGAAGTCCTCTCGCCTATCATGAGGTTGTAGGTCTTTTTCAGATAGTTCACGATAGATTCATCAAGTTCGTCGCCGCCTATGCGGATGGATTTTGAAAATACGATGCCCGCCAGGGATATTACAGCCATCTCTGTGGTGCCGCCACCTATGTCTATTATCATATTCCCGGACGGCTCCTGGATGGGCAGGCCTACGCCTATGGCGGCAGCTATAGGCTCTTCTATCATGAAAACCTCTCTGGCGCCGGCATGCAGTGCCGAATCCTTAACAGCCCTTTTTTCAACTTCGGTTATGCCGGAAGGTATGGCTATGACCATGCGCGGTCTTACAAGCCTGCGGGAATTATGGACCTTCTTTATAAAATAACGGAGCATACTTTCGGTGATCTCAAAATCCGCTATTACCCCGTCCTTCATGGGCCTTATGGCAACGATATTTCCGGGAGTGCGCCCCAGCATACGCTTGGCCTCTTCGCCTACGGCCAGGACGTTGGAGGTGCCTTTTTGGATAGCTACTACGGAAGGTTCACAGAGCACTATGCCCTGTCCTTTGATATAGGCAAGGGTGCTAGCGGTACCCAGGTCTATGCCCATATCATTTGAAAAGAGGCCTATCGTAAAATCGAACCCGCTGCGTACAAAGTTGAAGGCGCTCTTAATGCTAAATTTCGATTTCATAAGCCTCCGTTATATTGTATTTGTAAAATTATATCAAATATATGCCAAAATGTCAACTTTTTTTTCTGACACTGATCGAATTGAGTTTTTCGAAGAAATCAGGGAAAGATGTATTTATGCAATCGACGTCCCTTATCTCGGTCTTCCCTTTAGCGGCGAGTGCCGCCACCGCGAGAGACATGGCGGTCCTGTGGTCGCCTGAGCTGTCAACAGCGCAGCCTTTCAGCCCCTGCCCCGTTGGCCGTACCAGAATATTATCGCCTGTGACCGATATGTTCGCTCCCATAGCACTTAACGCGCGCTTCATTGATTCTATCCTATCCGTCTCCTTGACCCGTAATTCCCCCGCGCCTTTTATAAGGGTGTCGCCTTCTGCGAAAGCCGCCGCGACCATCAGCACGGGGATCTCGTCTATGACCGATGGTATCCTTCCTTTTGGTACTGTGATACCCTTTAAAGTACCCGAGCTCACGGTTATATCACACAGGTCCTCATAGCCGTTGAAACGGCGCCTGCCTATCCGTATATCGGCATTCATCTCGTTCAAAAGTTCTATAAAACCGAACCTTGTGCGGTTAGACAGGACATTCTTTATCACCAGTTTTGAGCCGTTGAGTATAAGTGCGGCCACTGTAAAAAAGGCCGCGCTCGATACATCGCCGGGGATCGAGAAAGATCTGGATTTCAGTTCCGGGCGCGGGAAGACCTTAACGGCAAGCTCTTCTACTTCCAGTTTTGCCCCAAAGAGGCTGAGCATCCTTTCTGTATGGTCGCGTGAGTGCATGGGCTCCGCGATCTCGGAAACTCCGTCTGCATACAATGCGGCGAAGATGGCCGCCGATTTCACCTGGGCGCTGGGAAGCTTGCTTTTGTACTTGACGGCCTTCAACCCGCCGCCATTTATGACGAGCGGGGCGAATTTATCCTCTCTGGCTTTTATATCGGCGCCCATGAGCCTCAGCGGCTCTATGATCCTGTACATGGGCCTCCTGGAGAGCGATTCATCGCCGGTGAGGGTCGTCTCAAAATCCTGGCCCGCCAGTATCCCGGAGATAAGCCTCATGGATGTTCCTGAATTTCCGAGATATATATCGCCCCGGGGCTCTTTAAGCCCGTCGAGGCCTGCGCCTTCAACGACTACTTCGTCAGCCGAAACATCTATAGTCACGCCTAATTCGCGGAACGCCTTGACGGTCGAGAGACAGTCCCCGCTCATAGGGAAATTCCCTATCCTGGACCTGCCGCTGGCTATAGAGGCTATCATGACCGCGCGGTGAGAAACGGATTTGTCGCCCTTTAAAAAAAGAGCTCCTTCCAGCTTACTTAAGGGGCTTATGGTCATATTGCTCATAATTTTTTAATCGGAAAAATATACCTCGTCTCCCTCCCTGACTCTGACCTTCGCCCATTCGGGCAGGAGGGTTGCGGCTGACATATTGTCGTATATCTTGTCTACCCTTGTCCTGGCGAGGAACTTATCGTTCCTGTAAATGTCAAGCTCCGAGCCTATGGCCGCGCCGTCAGCCTTGCCTATATTGGTCACAATAAAATTGAACTTGCTGTTTATGACCAGCACGTTCGCCTTGGTAGCCTCTGCCGCTTTTATCTTTTTGTGGTCGGCGCTCTCCGAGATCAACGGGCGCCTGCTCATCACGACCGGTTCGTCATAAATTCCGGCGGCCCGTGCAGGACTCTGCGCAGGGGTCACTTCCGGCTCCGGATAAAATGTCTTTTCCTCTTCAACATAGCCTCTCCTGACCTCTATCCTCTCTAGCTCGATCCCTTTCTGCGCAAGCATCGTCTTCATCTTGATCTCAAGCGTCTCTTTCGCCTGGAGCAGTATCTCGAACTGATCCAGGAGACTCCGGTAATCTTCCTCCACCCTGGAGAGCTTATAGGATAATTTCAGCCTCTCTTCTTTCTCTTTGCCAAGCTCCACGGTCATCTCGCCGGTCTTGTCTTTGTGCCCCTCGACTTCGGCTTCGAACTTCTTGGCCTGTTCCATCGCAGCCGCGAGCTTATCGGCTGCCTGTTTCGCCTCGTAGTCAGTGGAGTCGAGTTTCGATTCCAGCTCGTCGTTGCGCTCCTTGATCTTGCCCATGTCCTCGGCTATAGAATCCTTCAGCTTGGCGACTTCCTGAAGTTTCTTTTCGAGACGGGACGATTTCTTCGCCTCCTGCTCATTCACAAAATAAAAAGCCACCGTCGTGCTCAAGAGCACAACGCTGGCGAAAACCAGTAAAATGAATCCCAATAACAGGCTTCTATTCATATCTATTGATAATAATTATAACATAAAATCGCAATAATGCAAGGTTAATAACCGCGAGGTAATGCAAATACTTTTACGCGATAGCATAATAGCACTCCTCCGGATTAAGC
>CAZKWI010000030.1:0-20789 GCA_964556455.1 uncultured Planctomycetia bacterium
TATTATACACCAAAAGAGTTACCGAATTAATGAGCATTTACACCTGTCCCAGAATTGAACTCAGAAGTGTCCCCGGGGACAGGTCTGTGCTTGATTTTAGAAACGTTTCTTATAGTGCCCTCTTGAGGTTGCGGATGGCTCGACGGTGGGCCTGGACTTCTGCTGTGTAGCTTCGGAGATCCAGAACACTGGAACCGAGGGAGTCGAAGTTTATTGAGCTGTCTTCCCTGCCGAGGAGTTTGAGGGCCCTTCGTATAGCATATGGGTCGTTATTGAGGACTTTTTTGAGCAGCGATGCGAGATTTATCGTCTTTCTGAAGTAGTCGCGTCCTCCAAGGATCATTATAGTCCCCGGCTTATCTATGAGGCTTTCTGCGGCTTTCTCCATGGCGGATAAGGCGTTGGATTCAGCTATATCCTCCATACCGGATCTTTCTTCGAACTCTTCCATCGTAAGGATGTTATCTATAGCGTATATTTCACTGAGGTGATATAGATCATTTGTGTAGTCAGCTATTGCGTTGCTTAGGCCATCTATATATTCCTGCTTATTATGTGAGGATATTCTCGGGTCTGTTATTACGAGCATATTGCGGTCTCTTTGTATCGCGAGGTCTCCGCCTTCGTCCTCTATCCTTTCGGCGAGTTCTAATACCCTGTCCGGCATATCCTCCGCTATCTGGGAGGTGGTTACTGTGGTATATGGCGCCTTGGACTGCTGGTAATCGGCTATGAGTTCTATATTCTCGAAATTATACTTAATATCGGTCGCCTCCAGAGGGATTATTACATCATATACCAGTCCGACAAGATCCTGGAGCAATTCTGTGCTTAATGTATCCAGTAATAGCTCTGCGGTCTCTGTTTTGTTGGCCTGTATGGCGGATGCTATGTCGGTAATGGTCTGAAAATCACTGAACTCAGCGAATACGGCATAAGGGCCCAGCATATCTGCTATCTCTTCGTCGGTATGCTCGTTTGCATCTATTACAACACCCAGCGCGCGGTCTATGCCTTCATTTCGTTCATAGTAAGTCACCATCTGCCCCACATTACCTGCGGCTTCATGGCCTCCCACTACTGGCGTCACTTTAACAATGGTGCCTCTGAAGGCGCGGGTCAGGGCGCTCTGTATATCAGCTATCCTGGCAGCATCTGCGCCCTGTACGCCTACCACCAGGACCGAGGAGAGCTTCTCTGTCTCTCTCGCGGTGGAGATCGTAGCGGTTCTGGCGGAGGCTGCAGGAACGGCGGGCGGTGAATTTTTTGTGAGCATCGCTTCGCCTGTGAAGGTCCTTCTGGTATTTATGGCGCCGTGTATGAGTATCTTGGCCAACGGGACTGTTGAGAGCATTAATACTCCTGCCGCAAAGCTGTAGTTTGACCAGAACCCCAGAAATAGACCACCCATTATCGCCATGGATCTGTAGATCCCGGCTGTGTTTTCATCACTGAAGATATCGCTGAAAAACCACGGTATCGTGATATGGGCTATTATTGACATGATCGTTATAACACCTGAGATTGTGCCGAAGAAGAACGAGGCTATGATCGGCACAAGGAGCATGCCGGCGTACATCTCGTAAACTCCGACCCTGCGCTGCAGCCATTCGACCTGGCTCTGGATTCCTCCGTGCGCTCTCAGGAATTTGTGCGTTATGAAAAGATACGGTTCTCTCTCTATAACAGCCGCAAGCCAGCCTGTCAGAAGCGTAAGAAAACGTCCGCTTGCAAAACGGCTAAAAAGCCTCTCTCCCAATTTTACGGTGGAATGAAGGGGCAGATCCGTTCCTTCTCTTCTTATATTGGCAATATCCAGCTCGGTCGCAAGCGCGCTTATTGCGCCTCCTGTGTTCGGCTGTTCCTCAAGAAGGCTGTCTATAACCACGAATATAGGCCCTTTATACTTCCGGACATCTCTTAATAATGGCGAGCTTTTTGTTCTCAGCATATTTGTCAGCACCTCTATAGCGCCTGTGTTTATCATTAACTGTCCGGGCCTTATTGTGCCTATCGCTTCCCAGAGTACCGGTACGGCGGCGGACCTGTGTATAGCGCTGTAGAGATGTTCGCTCTTGCAGAGTTCGTTAAAGACATCCAGCGCCCTTATGCGCAGAAGCACGGGCGCTAACTCGCTTGTGTTTCTACCGTCGATAAGGCGGACTATCTCCGGCACAAACGGCCTGGCGGCAAGGGCCCTGTATATTCTTGCATTGCGCGTTTCGGCCAGCGCCAGAAGAAGGTTCAGCGCATTTACCCTGCGGGCGTTATCGTCCGATGCGAGGTCCTGGTATAATATCTCCGGCAGGGCGCTCTTCGCCATATCGCTCACGAAGCTCTTGTCCTCCGAACCGATGATAGTACCCAGCGCCGAATAGCCGCTCGTCCGCAATACCGGATCTTCGCCCTGCAGCAATGAGACCGCCCCGGGTATGACGGATGATTTTATCTGATCGCGCGCAGTGGTAGAAGACGACTCCGCAAAGGTTCTAAGTTTCCTTGCTGTGTGAGAGAAGATAGCGCCTGTAATAGCGGCGCCTGCCGTTTTCACATCCGGGTCATCATCCGTGCAAAGCTCAAGCGCGCCCTCCCGATAGGGCACCAGGGCCTCGCGCACATCCATGTCATCGGATTTAGAGAGCTCGGCCAGTATATCCTGGGATTTTTCTCTTATATCGGCGCTGTCTATATGCGTATCTTCGCGTGTCAATTCCAGAAGCCGCTCCATCAGCGTCTTTTCCTCTGTTCTGGCTGTGGCCACTGTAGCTACTATCTTGCCAAAGTTCCTTCTGTTGCCGGTCTCTACACAGTTGAGGATAGCATCAAGCGCTATTCCTGCATACACGTCTTTACCCTCCATGAGATGGGCTGTCAGGGCGTCAGGCACGGAAAGGCCGTCGGGTGAGCGCTTATCTTTGATATCGTAGAGCGGTTTGGCCATACCGGTATTTAGCATGGCATCCAGGGCCCTTATAGCGTGGAGCGCCACTCTGGGGCTATCATGGCGTATGCTTTGAGCGAGCATACCGCAGAAACCCGGCGCTTCAAGACTCCCCTCGTCCATGGACAGGACGGTCATTATATAAGGCGCGTTTTCGCTGCGAGCTATATATTCGAGGCAGGCTGTCTCAAAACTCATCAATGCGTCCACCAGCTCTTCGTCATCCCCGGAAGACAGCTTATCTATAACATCTCCTGCGGGCATCTTTTCCTCGATCCCATCGTCTTCCACAGTGGCGTCATCTTCTGCCCCGTCATCTTCGTCATCGCGAACCTCGCCGTACTCGTCAGCCTCATCCATGCTCATAAACTGCTCGAATTCATCATCGCTACTGAAATCCATCTCTCCCGTCAAGGTTATGCCGCTTTCATCATGCGCCAGTTCAAGGACAGGCCCGCTTACGCCTGTGGTCGGGGAACCCCCCTCCTCGCCTTTCAGCGCCCTGCGGGTGTAGCGCTCCATCTCGTTGTCGAAGTCCCTCTTGGAAAGCATGAATATGAGATTTATCGCCATCCCGATATAAAAATACGGTAATACGTGATCGCCTCCTGCATATATGCAGACAAGGGCGCACAGGCCGTTTGCGATAGTTAAAGAAGCACTCGCCAACATTCCCGGCCAGCCTCTTATATCCCGGTGTGTTATATATATGCCTTTTATAGGGCCGAGATTAAGCTTGGCCCCATCTCCTATCCCCGCAAAATGTGCAAGCTCATGTAATAAGACTGACGACACTACAAGAGGAAGGAGGACATAAAAAGACGTTATGTCAAACGGCAGGCCGAACCACCACATCATTAAAGGTATTGCCGCTAACGCCGCCCAAAGATTTACGCCCGATATGGCCACCGTATTAGCGTTATTCGGCTGGTCGGCCCTGGACGCTATCTTCCAAACCTCATCCCATCTCTTCTGGAGGATGCGCTTTAGCATCTCCACTTTCTCATCACGGCCGGCGCCACCCATAAGATACGCCTCTATCCTGCCAAGGGCTGCTTCAGCGTTCATGCGGCGCAGTCTGCTGTTGAACCACGGGGTAAAGCCTGCGAGCCATTTCCTGTGTATAGTTCTACTGCGCTCCACTATTTGAGCATTCAATGCGTCCGGAGAGATATCTTCTTCTTTTATGGTACTCGCAATGCGGTGCTTTGTATTCAGTTCCGTACTTTCAGCATAGTCATCTCTCTCCCATCTATATACAGGATCAGCGGCACCCATCATATCCAGGTCTATAAGCGACCAATTGTCCAGATCACCTTCGACCGCCAATATATTTGTGTCGGTCGGATCGCCCAATCTGAAAGCGTTATTCCTATCGGCTACATCCCTGTATGTCCCGTACGCTTTAACTATCGCTTCCATTTTTTCAAGGAAGGGAATGCCGGGATCATCCAGTATGTCTCTAAGCGTCCTTCCGTCGACAAAGCCTTCTGAGATTATCGTGATCGAGTCATCCTTACCGACATAGAGACTGGTTGCGCTGCCGAATTTAAGTGTATGCGGCTGGAGCGGGACGCCTTCTTCTTCCACGAAATCCCTGTCTTTCGCATCCCAGTGCCATTTAGCCCAATTCCTTCTTAAGTTACACGAATTTGAAAGGTATCGTCCCTTCGGGTCTCCGGGAGACAAAACGTATGTGGGCTTGATGGAAAAGACGTAAACCTTTCCATCATTGAGCGTGATGGTGGTCTCAAAGGCGTGTTTAATATTTCCTTTCCCCAGATAATCAAGCTTTACATCCTTCACCTCGTGTTTGTTGAATCTGCATCCGAAGATATTGAGGAACGTCTCATTCATGAATTGTTTGTTATTCCTGATGCAATGCTCGATGATAGGCAGATAGTCTTTTGGCTGTTTCGGCGCATTTTCGCCGGGTATCATCTTTGCGGTCGCAAAATCGGGACGGGTGGTTAATTCCAGCGGCTGCGCCGGCTCTTCTGTAAGGGCAAACCTATGCACAATTGCATCGCGGGATATCTCAAGCGGTTCCGGCGAGTCCTCAAGAAGCCGCATCAGCCCACCGCCTTCAATGAATCTCTCACGCGGGATCACGCTTTCTCTGCTCTTACACTCAACGCTGACCCTCAATACAGGGAAGTTTCGCGAACACCTGAAGTGCACCCTTTCGCCGTTAGCGAACGTCACAAGTATACCATCTAGGAAATTCACGCTCACAACAGGACTGAAATGCTCTTCGGGTGTGAAATGTTTTTCGAGGAATCGCTTTAAATTCAGTGATTCTGCCCCTACGAATGATTGATTACTGCGGGTGGATATCACATGGTCTTGTCCGTCTGATATGAATATCTTGGTCTTGCCGAAGGTAACCTCTGTAATATCTGGCTTTGATCTCGGGATAAGGCTATTGATCTTTTCAAAGCTATCCGGCGGGATATTTCTCAGCATGCCTGATAAGATAAGCGGTTCCGGCAGCGTCTTCATGAGCCCCGGAACTGTTCTGTCGCGCCTGGCGCCGGATCCGGCAGAGGGCTTTTCATCTTCCAGTGCGCCTGTAAGTACGATCGTCATAGGGAGGAATGAGTCCCTCACAAGGAGCTTTTTGAGACGAGCTCCTCTTAGTTCCACGTCTTCACCCAGGATGAAGCCGCCGTCACATTCCCATCCCACCGGGCATTTTTTCCCGCGGTCAGCGGCATCAACCACGTTTTCGAGTACGTCATTGAAACCAACCCTCGTCTTCTCGTGGTCCATGCCGCGTGTTCTCAAGACCTCGTCCACCACCCTTGTGGCGGTTACGGGGACCGCGGCGAAATCCGACTCGAGGAACTCTTCGCATATGAGGCCGAGCATATCGCCTCTATAAGTCCTCGTCACCGCGTGTGGGGTTATGTTCGCAATAAAAGGCGCTTCTCCGTCTATATCCATGGAGATCACCGCAAATGCGTCAGCATGCTCTTTTTTTATTCTGTCAAGGACCGCGGCATGGTCAGGTGAAAGATATTCTGAATCAAAAGGCGTAAAATGGGTGTTTGGAAATACGGGCACAACTTCCGCGCCGAGCACTTCATCCACAAGCCTCACGAGCAGGTCCCTTCCCACGGATGAATGCTGATACACCACTATCTTCTTACCTGCAAGCGGCTTGTTGGGAAATACCGCCCTGTACCTTTCTATGAACATATCGCACGCGCTATTATCGAATCCTCCCAGCGCATTTCTAGCTGAATGCATAGGCCAGAGCTCGCCCTTACCGTTGAACATAGGGTGATCTTTAAATGCGTATTCGCGCCCGCGGATCACCGTAACTTCTTTTAAGACAGCGTCTCTTTCCCTGAGTAGAATACCTCTGTCCTTTCTGAACGCGGCGATACCATTGTAACCTTCAGGGTTCTGACTTCCCGAGACCATAATAGATGGATAGCCCTTGGTAAACCCGTAGTGCGCGAGGGTCGGGACGGGTATGCGCCCCTGGTAGCTCACTTTTAGATTTCCTGCGATGTTGTTAGCCATGCGGTAATTTTTTACGGCAAACGCCACGGCTTTCAGTATCTTGTCTGTGGAATCACGCAGGTCGCCTGAGAGAGCGATCGTATCGCCTCTTTTAAGCTGGTCTATAGATTCGAGATACTTTAAGAAACCCTGTATGTTTATATACACCTCAAGATCCGTAAAGTTCTCGACGCGGTCCCTCAGGTCACTAGCCCTGAACTGCAGTTCAACCGGCTCCTGATCCAGAAATTCCGGCTTCGGAGATGGCGGAATTCCTTCTGATGTGTTGTTCGCAGTCGATGTGCGCCCGCCTGTAGCGCCCTTTCCGTCATCAGGTCCCGCCATTTCATCTACAGGCGCGGATAAAGCATCTTCTTCAGCCGTATCTTCTTTCTTATCAAATGTCGTCTCTATTATCCTGGCAAAGACTCCCACCCAGAAAACTGCGAAGATAGCGTGGGCGTTCTTAAAAAGCTCCGCTTCAGGAAGGATATACCATAATACCGTCCCGAATGTGAACCAGTAGAGGAAATTATACGGGAATATCCTTATTGTGGCCCTTATAGTATCCTTGAAATGCTCTGATATGTTCTTCTTTTCGCCGAATGCGGCGTTGAAGCCTATTATTAAAGGCAGCGTTATAACGCTGCCGAATGTCAGGTCGAATGTCGCGCGCATGATGCCGAACATCCAGCCGAACCTCGCAAAAGTAAAGCTGTCGGCGATCCCCGGTAGATATATGAAATATATGATATAACCTGTGATTATCCCGAAGGCCAGCGACCACCTGAGCGCTTTTTTAAATGTCTCGCGCGAGAAATTATCTCTGTTGAAGAGCCACTCTTTCACCAGGATAGCGAAGAATGCGAACCCTGACCTCCAGGCCGCACTATCCAAATACCCGTAGAAATTGGTCAGGATATTGCCGCTGTGCAGCAAAAATGATGTTGCTACTATAAAAAGTGTGAGGATCGCTAATTGTTTTACATAGCCGGATTTTAACATCCTGCTTGTTAAATAGAGCGCCCCGAAAATAGCCACTCCTTCGACAGCTATCGGCAGGAATTCCCACAATATGACAGGCTCCAGCATGAACGCGCATATAGATAGCGACGCCCCCAGTAAAGCTCCGCTCCATCCGAGATAACGCGCCGCCTTTAGGGCTCTATCCAACAGCGTTAACGGGGTGTCTTTTTTCGTCTTTTGCGGCGTTTCAGGGAGTTCATCCTGTATCTTCGATTCAAGTCTGTCCAGGAACTCCGTCAAACGGCTCAATACCTCGCTCGGCCTGGCATCGAACCTCTCATCTTTAAAAGACTCTCCTCCGCTAAGTGTGCCTATGAGGCTTCTCATGAGCGCTATCTCTACATCAATTCTGGTAAAGGCTCTCAGTATGGAGTCCGTCGTTATAAAATGAATGAGGTCGCCTATCTCTTTCGGTTTTCCCGCGGCAACGGCAGGCGGGCCCATAAGCCCGGTAAAGTTCTTAGCGTTTGATATCCACGCCAGGATAAAAGACTTGTCTTCCGGGCGGATTAGATCCAACCTTAAGTCTCCGCTATCATCAAGCAGGGTCTCTTCGGCAAAGTGTACGATAACATCCAATATGACCAACACATTCATCACACTTATAACACAGACCGCGAATATCGGGAAGAACATATCCCAACCCAGGGAATGTGACAGAGTCAGCGCCGCCATACTCACTATTTGCAATAAAAATGAGATATACATACCCAGCGCAGCCCTTCTGTCTTTTTGCGTCAGGCGCTTTTTAAATGTATCTCTGAACGTTAAGGCTATCTTTCTGGACCTGATACTGCTAACAGTCGATGTGCGGGCGGAATTGGAAATTTCCGCGGTCGGTGTACCAACTGAGGTTGAATGCGTAGGCAAGCCTTTATCCATAGGCGTTAGCCTGCTATAGATAATTACGGTCGGGATCAAAGCGAGCGGCAGTACCAGATTGTATGTCAGGAGGCCTGGTATCGCAAGATTGATAAGGTATGCCGGGAAGGCCATAGCAAGAGAACTCCAGGCGTGTACTTTCAGGAATCTCGCTATCCATGCGGCCCAGTCTGCGAAGTTGCTTACACCGTACCCGCCTCCTTTTTCGCTCAATTTAAGCCAGTCTGTAGCGCCAAGCCTTTTCTTCTTCAGCAGCTTCATATCGAGATATTGCCCTATTATCCCGCCAGCTGCAAAGGCGGCCTGGAAGTAAAAGAGCCAGGCGTAAGGCGAGACCACTATACCCGCCAATACCATAAGAAACACAAAGCGTATGGTATTTCTTATTGCGATGATGCCGTTACCGTACATACCATGCGAAGGGGTCGTATGCACCAAGTGCATAAAGAGCGGTCCTCTGCTGAGTTCATTTCTTTCTTTTTCAGTCAGAGTATCTAAATAATAAGTCTTGCGCGAAAGGAGTCTTGCGCTGATCTTGGTAACGAGGTCTATGGCTATTACGGCTATTACTATCCAGACTCCCGCAAAGAACGCATCCTTAAAGGCCATTACGTTAATACCCGATACAGTCGGCGCAAAGATAAGAGCGATCGCCGGGATCAATAAAAAGAGCACAATAGTGCCTATAATAGTTATTAAGGCGTATTTTCTGTTCGTTTTTGCTTCTTCATTGGTTAGACCCGGGATATTGTTGAGATAGGCGGCGTTGATCAATGTCTTTCGTTTCGCCTCTTCATCGATATGCCCCTCATCCAGCAGCTTTTTCCTGTAAAGAAGCAGCCCCTTGAGCGCCCTTACAGGATCGCAATAATCCCGGTTCACATATATACACGGCACGTCGAACCACCCCGGAACAAATGGCGCCCTTATGCCGCGCAGCCAGTATATGCGTCCTTCTTCTACAAGCTTTTCGAAATCCTGCAGTTTGTCAGGCATATTCTTTTCAATGAACTTTCTTGTCTCTCTGATAAGCCTGTCTTCCTTGCCCGCCCGCTCTATGTTGCCTTTTATGTATATAGCGTCTTCTATCCTCTTTGCTATGCGCTCCCTGCTCGAATGGACCCTTGCCATAGCCTCGCTGAAGAGGCGGTTCAGCTCAACACCGGTCCCCTCTCCGAAAACCCTGTCTATTGTATCTCCCGGGAAAGCCGTATCCCTGTCTACAGCAACGAGATAAAAGAGCACGGGCAGCGTAAATTCGGAATTAAAGAGCCGTTCGTTTATATGTATCCGTGGGTCATCTATAAAGCCGAATGTCTGCGGATGGTCAGCGATAAGGTATATATTATCAAGCCGTATAAATAATCTCCGCAGGATCTTCTTCTCAACGCTGCCTTTTTTGGCATCCGCAAGCATCTTTACTACCCGGTGCATTAACCGGTCTCTCATTTTGCGGTTATGGCTTTCGTTACCGTTCCCTGTAATTTCGTAATCCGGCGCCGCCTGAGCCTCTTCAGCCTCGTTTGCTGCAGTCGATGTGCGTGCAGCTGCCTCTGTGGCAGCAAGCTTTCCATTGGCTGTTGCTGTCAGAGTCGCCAGTTCCGGGTCCTTTACGGCAAGTGCTTTTCGCAACTTCCTTTCCACTCTCAGCAAAACCCGGGAAACGGCCTGGTGCGTAATATCTCCGTACAATACTCCCAACTCATCCTGTGTAAGGCTCGCCCCGAATAAAAGGTATGTCCTGTAAAGGCGGCGGTCCCTTTCGGATATATCAAGTGTATCAAGCGTATCTAATACCGTCTCTCTGTCATCCCATTCATCTATTTTCCATCTTGCAGGATGCCTTTTCCTTCCTGACCTTTCTGCAGGGACGATAACGGTTTCTGTTACATTCCGCTTTATATCCCTGGCGCTGCCGTCGACTATGCATTCGGTCTGCTGGCGGACCAGCTCTTCATATACATGCCTTCCCATGACAGACCTTACCTGGCCCCACGCATGGGTTTTGAAAGCATATCCAGCGTCAGGTGGATATGTTTCAGTGGCCCTGTTTAACCCTGATGAACGCGTATCAGTACCGTATATTCCTATCTGGAACATATCTTTGCGTTCCAGCTTTAACGCAGGATAAGCTCTTTTATAGCGCTTAATAAGCGCCGAGAGTATCCAGAAATGCTTTATTATGAGCGCTGTCTTGGCGGTATTGGACCCATTTTCCTGCACCAGGCGGGCCAGGTCCCGGCATTCATCATTGGTAAGCTGGTCTGTATTGGCATTTATGCCTCCGCCCGGATAGACGTGCTTCGGTATCACAGCTTCTACAGGCCCCCATTCATCGCTCGTGCTTTCCCATTTACTTTTGGCTCTCTGGAACGGCTCATATCCGAGTGCCTTGAGGGCATCCATCCAACTGCCGAATTCATCTATGGCCAGGCTAACTACGGATCCATGCCTTGCCTCTATCCAATCTGCTGAATTCGATCGGTCGGTCACGCCATCTGGCGGGTCTGCAAGGGCATCTTTTATCTTCTTTGCCCTGTCTGTCAGGATGCTATCGGGTGCGAACGCATCATATTCATCCTCGGCATACCGGGCCCTGACAGAGGTAGTGCTCAATATCTGCTGGGGAAGGGCGTTTCCGTTCATCCGCCAGAAACCTGTAAGCACTCTCCTGTAGTAATGCCTCTTTGCGAATGATCTCTCTTCCAGTTTTGTCAGGGCATCCGCGAGGCCATCCCTGTCATGTTCATAGAGATGGTTGAGCCTCTGGAACGCTACTTCGTGGCGGGTGAATTCCGAACCGTTGACTTTCTCATCGGACCTGGATACATAATCACGCAGGGTCGCTGTGAACTTAGGGTATGTAGCGGCCTTCACCATCTCAGAAAAGCCTTTCCGGTCAGGGTAGGGCTCCCCTTCTTCAATATAAAGCCCCAGGGTAGTTAGGGCGGCATCGGCTTCCTGCTTAGCACGCTCCGCCCGTTTTATGATACTATAACAGGTATAGTATATGTAGGTTATGTCCCTGCCCTCTAATAACTTTCTCAGATCATCAAGTATATCGAATAAGGCGACGAGCTGGTTAAAATATCTGCTCTTATAGATACGTTCCACAAGTCTCAGAAATTCAGTCTGTCTCTTTGCCGCCAGGGCCAAAAGAAATCTCCGCTTGGCATTCTCTAGGCCGCCGTGATGCTCATTTATCCTGGACTTCATGCTCGATGTAAGCACCTTCCACATACCGATAAACCCGAATATGCTGTAGAGCCGTTCCAGCTTCATTAATAAAACTTCCCATGTCTTGTAAGATGCGTTTTCATGCTTAGGCCTTTTTTCCTTTTCCCTGGCCTTCATAAAATTATGGAGCTCCGCATGGTCCGGCGCCTTCTTATGGTAAGCCTTGTACATCCACCAATGATACATATGGCGATTAGTCAGCTGGGGTCTTTTCAGCCTCGTCTCAAAGCCATATAACCAGGCAACCATTGCGAGGCCGCCCCAATTGCCTCTGGCGGCGTGATAAATATCAGGGGGAATGTCTTCGAGGTTTAACGAACGGTCTCTTTTGCGGGGGACCATGAACCTGGTGAGTTCTTCGGCAGTGGGCTTTATCTTATAGAGGTTCATATAAAGCCCCCTCGCGAAGCCCCTGGGGGTTCTGAGGGTTTCGGGGAATACGAAATCGA
The DNA here is from genome assembly GCA_964556455.1 of uncultured Planctomycetia bacterium. GTDB lineage: Bacteria > Omnitrophota > Gorgyraeia > JABMRJ01 > JABMRJ01 > CAZKWI01. Next base: position 12,046 of record CAZKWI010000030.1, read on the forward strand.
GACTCCTGAAAAATGGCTTGTATCCGCCGTGATGCGCTCGTAATGCAGACACTATGGCGCTACCCAGGTCTCTTGTCGTAGGAGGGGCAATCTCATATGACGCGCGTATTCTGCACATCTTTTCATCTTCAAAGATCTCGAGCTCTTCTTTTGTGGGCTCCTTGCCCTTAAGGCGCCTGGCATAGATAACCTTAAAGATCTCGCGTATTATGTTTTCCCTTACGCTTAACGAAGCGCTTCCCGTGAAGACGCGCCTTCCGGGTCCAAGTCCAAGTTTCTCCTTTACCCTGCCCATGACTCCTTCCTTCGATCCCTCTTCCCCGGGAAACCAGGTATCGTAATGCGTAGTTGCGGCCAGGACAACATTGCCATATGATGCGCCGGCTGCCTGCGCGATCGACTCTGTCTTGGGATAGTCACGGTCTTTATTGAACTCCGCGTTCCTGGCGGGGTCCATGAAGGTATCGAGCTCTTTTTCGGTAGGCTCCCTCTTAATGCCTTCCTCGATAAAGCATGCCTTTAAAAAAACCCTGGCGAAGGCCCGCCAGTTTTTAAAAGAGTGTTCGCCGGCCCTCTTTCCTATGGGAAACCCGAGAGCCAGCTTGCAATTATTCATAGAACCCCATGCAGCCCTGATCTTAGTGCATAAGTGCTTTTTATTCTTTGTTATGTCCTTGGGGAATGGTTTCTTGCGCTCCTGAGGGACCATCCATTTGGCAAGCTCCTGTATGCTTTTGGGTGCGCGGCCTTCTATCATGTCAAACAGTTGATAACATACTCTCGTCTTACTAAGTGATTCATTCACTATATCCCCGAATCTATCATCCTGCTCGCCATATGTAAGCTTCATGCCGGATCTGCCGTTATCCTGGTTATAGCGCTTAAGCGCGAATTCGAATCTGTTATGCCTCTCCGGCGGAAAGTCTTCGCTCTCTTTTAAATGTTCTATCGCCTGCTCTGCCTTAAAGTCAGACTTGAGCGTCTCAGCCTTAACCGCCTCCCTCAACAGCCTCCTGACATCCTTGCCGCAGCCCCTTATCATCGTATGAGCATTAACGCCCTCCGGCAGAAGGCCGGGGCGCCTGGCGTAGTAACGCGCCCTCTTTTCATGGAAACGCTGAATAGCCCCTTTTACAGCTCCGCCGCTTACAAGCGGATCCGGTACATACGCCATATTTTTGTTGGCGAAGCCGAATATATGCATATTATCGGCAATTACCGTCACCCCGCTTCTCTCGCGCCTTTTTATCCCCACCTTAGCGATGTTGCCGTCTTTTGTATATAGCGGCTTTTCTTCGGCACCATCGCCGCCTACATCCTGACATAATAAGAGATACAGGCGTCCGCCGAGTTCCGTTCTCTTCTCCACGCCCATGATATTCTCTATTACAAGATCCTCCCGCCTCGCGCGCGGATCGCTGTAGAGCTTGCCGATGCAGTCCCCGACACTTGCTGCTGCATCTATCGTTGATGTGCGGGCAGTGGTAGTCTCTTCTTCTTTCTTGAGGAGCTTATCCAGGACAGGGGCTATGCTGTTCGCGCATCTTCTTGTGATGCTAGATATAAAACCTTTGCCCACGTTGTATTTCCTCTGCAGCTCGGACGCAACGGATCCCCCGAGGAAGTCCATGTATAGATCCTTGCTCTTTTCGGATGTCCTTCCGTTTATGCCGGCCCTCAACACGTTTGCTGTTTTTCCGTTGTTTCTTGACATGTATGCGCGGGCTTTTTTGTTGACCTCCCTGGTGTTCACCTGCTTGTTCAATCCCAAGTGTGTTTCCGCCTGCCGTACTATCTGCTCGACGCGTTGACGTGTTGTCTCAATTCCGGCTTCGGCAAAGAGCCTGGTAATGGTGGTGGGGCTGTATCCTAGCACATAGGCGAGGTATATATTCTGATTTCGCAGGGAAACTACGCCGGCCTGGTTATTAATGGAAACGCCGGCAAGTTTTATCCTGATCTCTCTTAACGATTCCGCGAGCTTTTCAGGGGACATCTCTTCATCATACTTTCTGCCGGGTGCCTGCTCGGATGTAACACTCGCCATGTATCCGGGGTGCTTACCTCCTTTTTTCCTGCCAACCTCATAATCATGGTCCATATAATTAGGTCTATTCTTTGAATCAAAATATTTATCTGTCGCGTACCGGAACATCCTGAGTTTTACATAGATATAGCAGAATGTCAGGAACGTATTATCGTATACGGGGTCGTATCTCTCAGCAAAATACTGCAGCTGGAGTCTTCCGACCTGGACAAGGCTATCGATACCTGCGTTCCTGAACCCTCTCCTCTCATAAAGGTGCCTTGCATAACCTTCGACAAACCTTGTATAAGCTATTATCATCGCTTCGCGCGCGGCGACGTTGCCTTTCCGTATCTCCCTCCCCAAGGCAAGGTCGGCATCCTTATTCATCTCCACTGTCTCGAGATAGGTCTTTATCCGCGCATTCGAAACCTTTTCTCCAATGTGCTCTTCTATGATATCGCAGACCGCTTTCCAGCTGTAGTTGGCCTTATTCTCTCTCCATATAAAGGGTTTCGAGCGCTTTACAAGGTCTCTTATGCCGAGGCGCTTTTTCATTACCTTAAAGGCTTCCGCGTCTTTCAAACCCGTGATCTTTTTATAATAATAAAGCAATCCGTTTAGAGATCTTTGAACCCCCAAGACGGATATCTTTGTACGGCTAAGGTCACTTGAGACCAGTGCCCCCACTCTTTTTTTGGGATCGCATGAATCAGCGAGAAGTTTCAGGAACTTTCTCTGTATGTCGTCAGGGCCATCGGTGGTCCTTTCCCAAACTATGGTACCCTCTGCAAATGCCTTCTTCGCCTCCCTGAAATCCCTGTAGGGAGTGGCAGCTGCCCTTTTTCTCATGGCCGCCGCCGACCTCTTTTTTGCGACCTTACTTCTCATCTCGTTTTCTTTCTCCCGCATCTTTTGCCCTCTTTCAAAGAGCGCCGCTATGAACCTGTCGCCTTTAATGTCGAATATATTCGTCTTCTTTGCTCTGCCGCTGGCTACAGGGATATCGATAGTGGCCGTGCGGGCAGTGCTGGATACACCGGGCGAAGTGCCTGCGGGAGGTATAACGCCGCGGAGCTCCAGCAGCTCCTGCGTGGTGTTTATATAATCCATATCCGGTTTGGTGAGCCGGACGGTATCGAGCATGTGGTCCAGTTCGCCGCAGACTTTGTCGTTCCAAAGTACTCTGGCGCTATCTAGGTCTCCTTCGGCAAGTATCTCGCTGAATAGAGCGATCACTGCCTTGTTATCCACAGCACCTTCGAGATCGGCTAGCCTCGTCTCTTTGCTATGTAGAGCCACTTCGTCTTTCCATACTCTTACCTGCTGGGCCATCTCTTCGGGTGATCCTGTCGAGGGTTTTTCCGCGGGTTCTTCGGGAACCGGCTCGCCTGTCATTTCAGCAACTTCGCGCCTTAACTCTTCGAGCTCCTTACGCTTTTTTGCATGGTCCCGGATAATATTCACTATATCGCTTACAAAGAACAGAAATGTCGCAACGCCTGCGACGAGCCAGGACCATACATAGCTATCTGTTGAGACAAATGTCAATCCCGCTGCTAGCGCGATAGTCAAGCCGGCTATAGTGATATAATCATCTTTTGTCAGCTTACCTTCTCTTTTCCTCCTACCCGTTAAGCGGCGGGGAGATCGCAGATGCTTGCCAAGTATATTCATCTTCTTTGCGCGGCTGCCTACAGTTGTAGATGTCCGGGCAGATGTAGACGTACTATCTGTAGCGCCTTCCGAGGGTATTACGCCTTTGAGCACAAGTATTCGCACCGCTATCTCGATGTAATTCGATTCCGGCGTGGTAAGCTGGACTTTATCGGTCAGCTTATTTAGCTTTCTCTGAACTGTCCCGGCCCATGATCTCTTGGCTACGCCGAGGTTTTTTTCCGCAAGTGCAAGCAGAGGGGTCAGGAGACTTGTCACTCTGTCTTTTGCCAGTACTCTTCCAGCTTCTCTAAGCTCTCGCTCTTTCTTTTCTAATTCTACGGCTTCTTCTGCATCAAGGGCTTTTGGTTTTTCGCGTCTTGCCCTTGCAATCTTTCTTCGCTCCCTTTTTGCCTCTTTGGCCTGTTGCTGCCTTCTATTATGCTCTTTTTCCTGTCTTTGTATGAGACCCGGTCCGATGCTCGCCAGGCGAATACTGAGATCCAGAAGCTTCTCTTTCCCTGCCTGCAATTGTTCTCTTAGCCTGGCGGCGTTCGCCTGAGCAAACCTTGCCAGACGTTCTTCCTGTTCTCGGAGCCTCTGCCGATTAACCTCCAGCCTTCTCCTGAGTACGCGTTCCATATGTATTCGCAACGGTCGTCCGGCGATATTTCTTAGAGCGGGGCTCCATGCGGGCGGTGAAGGAGTGGCTGCAGGAAGAGCTTCTGAAGGTTTTTTTACCGCTTTTTTCTTTTCCCATTCTTTTATCCTCTTGCCCCAGTTCTTAAATGCCTTAATCAGTCTTCTTCCCTGGCTTCTATACCTTCTCGCCTCCGCTTTTTCTTTCTCAAGGTCTATGCGGTTTACGATAAGAGACACTAGTCTATGCCGGTTTCTTCGGATAGATCTGACTACAGCCTGTATAACACCAGTCTCACGTATGCCTTTAACAAAGTCTGTTATGAAGAATAAAAGGAGTACACACATGGCCGCAAGAAACGCGCGAACTTTGCTGTCCGTGATAACATATGTTACTCCGGCGGATGCCGCGGTAACAATCATAGCTATAGTGACATAAGCATCTTCCGTGAGTTTGCCTTCCCTTCTTATTTTGAAACCGGGGAGGCGTTTCTGAGTATCCGGAGGATGCAGGAAGAGATCTGCGCATCTATTAAGTTCTGTTTTGAAACTCGGGCTTAAATCGTTCGTTTCTGCTATGCGGGTAATGATGGCGGGTCTTTGTTTCACTCTTGTATCAAAAACTTCAGAATCTCTTAGTAATTCGATAAGCTCTGTAGCTGCCTTGTAGAGGGGATGAAATACGGGTCTGGTTAGGCCTCTTGTCGGGGGAAGGAAAGGCTGCATTAGGCACGCCCTGTAAAAGAGCGCGTGGTAATACGCGGGTGAGCCGCGGACTATGCCGCGGGTTTCGTAGAACTCCTCCCAGACCACTTTGAACACGTCGTTGTATACATCATCAGGGATCATTCCTTTCTGCATTATCTGGTCGAATTCCACCCGGAACTCCGTGACAAGGCTCGACTCGCCTTTTCCGGTTTCAACAGTCGATGTCCGTGCATTCTTTTTTATGACTATTCTATCCGGATCGAGGTCTATAGGAATATGCTGCACGGTGCTTTCGTCTTCGGGCGGCGTCCCGACCCGCTTTGCGTTTGAAAGCGCAATAACTATGTCTTTATCCCGGGCTTCGCTTGGATAGATCCGGGTGACATCCATGGTAACGGTATACATCTCTTCTAAATCTGCATTAGGTGACGTGGTGTAAGTGAGCTTCATTTCAGCGAGGCCGCCTGTGATAAGACCTGCGAATGTCCTTACGAGGCCGTTTTTATTCGGTTCTGTGACAGAATAGTTGTCATCGGGAAAGCACCCTTTCATATCTAGCGTACTGTATGTCCCGCTAGAAGGATCGCTGTAATGGATATGCCTGGAAGCCGCCGACAGCGCCGTTATGAACGCCGGAAATGTTAATTCGTCTATACTTACAACAACGCTATCATCACTTGCCTCAGCCGGGCCTGATTCATGCCTGCCTATCTTCCTTATGGTGTCAATGATATCTTCCTGAGTCCTTTCCGGCGGAGCTTCGGTCTGGCCTTCTGCCGTGCCTAAAAACGCTTCCGCTAAAAACAAGACCTGATTCCTGCTGTCTATGCTTCTTAAGGCATCGAGGAACTCTATGTGGTGCGGTATGATCTCTTCATCGTTATTAAGAAGCGCCTTTCTTAATGCCGGCACAGCGGCTTTCGCCGCAGGGTGGTCCAGATCCCTGATACCTGCGGCCGCTTCTGTCCGCGCCTGGTCGTCGTCAGATCTCAGTGCTTTCGCCAGCGCACGCGTTGCCGACTGTTTGTCTATGGAACGCAGTGCCATCTCGCGCAGCGCTATTCCTGAATCCGCCTTGAATGGGATATCGGGGTCATCGAAGGCGGCCTCAAGCCGGACTATAAGCTCGTCCGCTTCGTGCGGGGTGAGATCATAAACCGTTTCAAGCGCGGCTTCGCGCGCGGGAACGTCGCTTGATTCGATATTTTCCATTATCCAGTCGATATCGGCGTCGTCTAAGCTGGCTCCTGTTTCATCATCGTATAGCTCATCGGTGGTGGACGTTCGGCCGCTCAGCTCTTCGTCTTCCTCCGCGAGCTCATCCAGAAGACCCTCAAGCTGGTCATCGGTCATAGGGGCCTCTTTCTTAGCGGCCTTCTTTTTAGTCTTCTTGGAACGCTTTTTGAATATGGTGCTGCTGCTTGCGAATTTCTTTTGTTTCGCTTGCTTTTCGCCAGTTCTTGCGTCATACTCGCTCCTTGGGAACGGGGCGTTCAGGAGCATCTTCACGGTTCCCTTGGAGCCCCAGATCCTCTTTGCTACGATATCGAGGTGTTCTTCTGATGGATAGTCACTGCCCTTGAGATACTGTGTCCAGATATGGGTAGGTATGCCGTCCGCTATCACATTCTTCACTAAGACCTTATTCTCAACGAAGAGAACCCGTATCCTGAGCATGAGGAGCCTGATGTCGTTACAGGTGCCTAGCGGCGTATCCATAAGTACGCTTCTTTCTATGCCCCCCATCACAATAGACACGTCATATCTGAGGGTTTTGGCTATCTTGGGAAAAGTCTCATCTGCAATAGAACCTCCTGACTCCCTCCACTTGTTCATCGTACCCGCGGACATCCCTATTTTTTTCTCGAACGGTGTGCTTTTAAATCCCCGGACATGCTGTTCCGCAAATATAAGATCCAGCGGTTTCCAGCGCCCCTCGAGATATCTTTCTATTGTGTATTCCGCGTCTTCCGACCCGGGACGAGCACCGGCTATTATGTCCCGCATCTTCTCATCTATTCTCGCTGTTTGCCGTTCCTGCGATCCCATCCGGGCCTTAAGCTCTTCGCCGGCCATCTTCCTTCCTCTTTTACTCAGGCTACTGACGAGTGGCTGGCCGCTGTCCCCCATGAGCGGAAGGGCTGCAGGAAGCCTTACCCTGAGGCGATTTCTCTGCCTGTCGTATTTTTCGTGGTCCCTCTCCACAGTTTCAGGCCTTCTTCCTGCAGGCCTCGCAGGAGCGCCTGCCGCTTCGATCTTTTTACGTTCGGCCTCTATGGTCAATACCGCATCTGTATAAAATTTGGCGTTCTTTAGAACCCTTTGCTCGCTTGTCGCTATCAGGTGCCCGTTAGATTCAAAGAACCCGAGCAGTATATCCCGCGTCATTCCTGAAACCTCAAGCCTCAGCGTCCAGAAATATACAATTGCGGCTATATTTATCGCCCTGTAGCCTCGTCCTCTTTCATATTGCGCCCTGTCCTCGCCCAGGCCTTTTCTCTGGTGGGCCCTTATCTCGTGGATCGCTATGGAATAGACTATGCTCGATACGAGGTTTGTTTGCCTGGACTTCGTCTTGTCCGTACCACCCGTCTGCGCGCGGCCGCTTAACTGTATCCAGTGGTAATTATTCTTTAGCAGAAAAGCTATGAGGCAGACGAACGCGGTATTCACTTCAAGGCATTCGCGTCCTTTTGCATTCCTTACTATCCTTACAGTGGACATGGGGTCGGTATCGAACGGCGTTACTTTTATTTTCATATCTATACGCCCTTCGCCATCGTAACCTTTAAGCACTTTCCTGAATATCGGCAGGATCCCTTCAAAATACCTCTGCGTGCCCCTTGAGCCATAGCCCTTCTCAAGGGCGCCGTTATAAAACCTGTTATTTTTGCCCGGCAGGCAGTCCGGATCGTCCACCACTACGGGCACAAAAAGCGTAGGCTTGGAATGCTTCTTCACACGCTGCAGTCCATGAAAACTTATCCCGGCCTCGTTGGCTTTTGGCGCGAGGGTGGTGGATGTGCGGCCTCCGCCGTATTGTTCATCGTAATGTTCATTCCAGATCTGAGTAATTTCATCATCAGTGGCGTGGGTCTCCGGGCCGGTGGGCTTATTGGTGCTGCTTGTCATTGTGTTACCCACGATTCTTCCCTGTATTTCAGCCATCCTGGCCGCATACTCTTCTTCCGGGTAAGGGCCCTTCAGGAGCTTGCTTACAGTACCGCTTGGGCTCAGCAATATCTTGGCTAGGCTACGGACCTCTTCTTTTTTGGGATATCTGCTGCCTTTTTTGTATTTATTCCACATATGGTGTTTTATTCCGGTCTGCGTTTTCACCGATTTCGCAGCGATCCTCTTTTCGACCATAATAAGCTCTACTTTTAACATAAGGAGCCTTGCCCTGCGCCATGCGTTCATGCGCGTCCTCATGAGGACCTTTCTTGAGATACCGCCCATGACAACGCCAAGGTCATACCCAAACTCTTCTGCTGCCCTGCGAAGCGTCTCGTCCTTTAATGCGATATTCTTTCCAGGCCCGATCTTGTTCAATAGCCTTGTTTTGTCGCCCAATACTCTTTTAAGGGTCCTTTTATCGATATTCTGCGTATGCGCCAACGCCCATATAAGCTCTGACGGGATCCAGCAGCCTTTTTCAAAGTTTTCGATAGCCAGCTCCGGGTCAGTGTGGGTAATCTCGGCCTTTGCTAATATT
>CAZKWI010000031.1:0-19807 GCA_964556455.1 uncultured Planctomycetia bacterium
GCTTAATCCGGAGGAGTGCTATTATGCTATCGCGTAAAAGTATTTGCATTACCCCGGGTTACCATGGTGGGGACAGATCACATAGGTTGTTAGTTATTGCCAGTGATCTGTCCCCATAACCTGCTGGGCACTGGAGTTATACATGGAAATCATTGACAAAAACGGCCGTTTACAGTATACTCTACTACAATAGCTCATTAATAACGCTCCCCGGTAGCTCAGTCGGTAGAGCAGGTGGCTGTGCGCGAGCGAAGCGAGCGCAAATATGTCGCTTTGCGAAAGTAGCAGCCTCCCGCAGCAATGCGGGAGTGAAAAGCGGGCTAATTCAGGGAACCCGTAACGTAGAGACGACGGCAATCCTGAGCTAGGGCTCAACAGGCCCGAGTGCAGAGACTTTACACCCGCCACCCTATAAGGGTGAAGAGAAAGTCCGACTCTTGAGGAAACTCAAGTCAGACAGTAACCACCGCGCCGCAAGTTCGAGTCTTGCCCGGGGAGCCATTTTTGATGATCATCTTATAATTATAAAAATGAAAAAGCTTTTCCTGCTAGCAATAGCCCTCTCGTTAAGTATCCTCTGTTTTGAAATCCACGCACAAGCCGGATCAGCATCTCAGCCCGATAAAGAAGACCCCTATAGTGTTAAAAGACGGAAAATGGTTGAGGAGCAGATCGCAAAACGCGATATTACGGATAAAAAAGTCCTTGGTGCAATGCGCAAAGTAAAGCGCCATCTCTTCGTCCCCAAAATCCTTCAGCCTGCGGCGTATCAGGACAGGCCACTGCCTATAGGCCATGGTCAGACTATTTCACAGCCGTATATCGTTGGTTTAATGACGGAGGCGGCAGGGCTCCATCCCGGCGACCGGGTTCTCGAGATCGGCACGGGTTCCGGGTACCAGGCTGCTATACTGGCTGAGATCATAAAAGAGGTCTACAGTATCGAGATAATAAAGCCTCTGGCCGACTCTGCCCGTTCCAGGCTCCAGGAAATGGGTTATCAGAATGTTAAGGTAAAGTGCGGAGATGGTTACAAGGGCTGGCCTGAATATGCCCCTTTTGAGGCGATAATCGTTACTGCTGCGCCGCCTCAAATTCCCGAAAACTTAATCGATCAGTTAAAGATCGGCGGAAGAATGGTGCTGCCTGTAGGCTCAGTTCATCAGGAGCTTTACCTTATTACCCGTACAGAATCGGGTTTTGATAAGGACTCTCTTCTGCCTGTCAGATTTGTCCCCATGGTGCATGGGAAGAAATAGTAAAACACGAAACAGTCTAGACTTGACTTACTTTTACTGGTAAAATAACTATTATGAATAAGAAATTCGCCACCGCAATAAACTGCATGGACGGGCGCGCGCAGGAGCCCGTCATAGAGTACGCGAAGAAGGTCTTCGGCGCGGATCACGTCGATATGATCACGGAACCCGGTCCTAATAAGATATTATCCGAACGGGAAGATGCGGCGACTATAGGCTCATTGAAGAAGAGGGTGAAGATCTCCGTAGAGACACACGGCTCGAAGATCATTATCATCGCGGCACACCATGATTGCGCGGGCAACCCCGTAGATGAGAGTACACAGAAGGAACACCTGAGAAAGGCTGTGGACACCATCTTCTCCTGGAACTTCCCGGTGAAGAAGGTGATAGCGCTGTGGCTCGATGAGAATTTTAAGACAGGGGTCGTTGCTTAGGCTAAATGAGAACAAAAAAGGAGGTGGCCCAATGAAGAAACGCAGCAAGAAGGTCAAGGTGGGTAGAGTAGTCCTTGCCGGACTGGCAGTGACCGTCTTCAGCATGATCGTGGGCATGGTCACCTGCGGAGGCGCTTTTTACTGGGTATACAAACTGGAGCCGACAAACGTCTGGAAATCTATGGAAGGTCCGCCAGGCACAGCATTTCTTATAGGCAGCCTTATACTTAACATAATACTGGCCACTGTATACGTATTTATCAGAAAAGGCCTTCCCGGTAAGAACAGGTTGGTCAAAGGGCTCGTCTTTGGATTGTGCGTATGGGCGGTTGGAATACTGCCAGGCATGTTTGCCATGTATTCCTTTATGACCGTAGCCACTACCGTACTCGTCTACTGGACCGTTATGGGTCTCTTCCAGGCCCCTTTGGAAGGAATGATAATAGCGGCGATATACGGTAAGTAAGGTCGGGGCGCTTTGATGAAAGGATCGTATTGTTAAGAACAGCGGTAGTCATCCCCACTTATAATGAAAAAGATAATGTGGAAACTGTGGTATCGGGTGTATTGCGCATCCTGCCTCAGGCCCACATTGTAATAGTAGACGATAACTCACCTGATGGGACAGGACGTATCGCTGAAGGGCTCTTAAAGAATAACAGCCGCATACATCTCATCCGCAGGACAGGAACGCGCGGGCTGGGACTTGCTTATATTGATGGTTTTAGATTCGCGCTGAATGGACTGGATGCAGATTATATAGTACAGATGGATGCCGACCTCTCACATGACCCCGAATGCCTTCCCCTATTCCTGCGACATGCTGATAAACACGATCTCGTAATAGGCTCCCGCTTTTTAGACGGCGGTTCCCTGGGAAATAGGACAATATGCCGGAATGTTGTGTCGAAACTGGCGCAGCGGGCCGCCAATATGTTTACAGATATAGATCTTACGGATGTGACTACGGGGTTTAAGTGTTTCCGGAGAAGCTTTCTTGGGAAGGTGGAGCTCGGCAGGATAACCTCTAAAGGTTTCGCTTTCCAGCTGGAGCTATCCTACGTCGCCAGGGCTATGGGCGCTGACATCAAAGAGATACCCATAGTCTTCGGCAAGCGTTTATCCGGCAGCTCAAAGATGTCGGCGGAGATCGTGCTTGAAGGGATACAGCTGGTCATGCGGCTGTCATCACAGAGATCGGGTAAATAACTTATGTCGAGAAAGATCGTTATGCCTTACTTTTTTGTATTCTTGTCAGGCGCCTGTGCCCTCATTTATGAGATCATCTGGATGCGTATCTTTCTGCCGGCTTTCGGGATAAGCATCTATTCCACCACCACGGTGCTATGCGCGTTTATGGGAGGGTTGGGCCTGGGCAGCTATCTCGCGCCGCGTATCATAAGAAGATGGCAGGGATCTCTCTGGTCTCTTTATGCAGTCTTAACCATATCCATAGGCATCACTGCCATGGCCGTCCCGTATCTGGATAACGTTATAGTCCATATCTATACTGCCGTTTCAGGATCAGGCTCATTAAGCATCCTCGTTCCGGCGGTCAGGTTCCTGCTCTCATTTATCGTCATGGCTATACCCACTGTATTCATGGGGATCAGTTTTCCCGTCATTGTCGAAGCAAGCACGCGGATGGCAGATGACTCTCCTGCCAAAGCCGATAAAAGGGTAGGATATCTTTACGGCCTCAATACCCTGGGGGGAGCATTCGGGTGTCTGCTGGCCGGTTTTGTGCTCATATACAAACTCGGCTTGATACTTTCGACCATGGCAACCGCATCCGTCAATATTATCTTAGGGATCGCGGCATTCTTCTTGTTTGTTCTCGGAAAAGATAAGGTGTATTTCGGTGCAGGCAAAGCCTGTAGAGAAAATACGGGCGGGACTGCTGAAACGAACTCTGTCGGCGGTCCTTTGGTCTCCCGGAAGATGCTTATTCTCTTTTACGGCATCATAGGGATGGCATCCTTATCTTATCAGCTTATATGGACAAGGATCCTCATATTCTATCTGCAGAGCGGTACGTACTCTTTTTCTATAATACTTATAGTCTTTCTTGCGGGCCTAGGAATCGGGAGCTTTCTCTTTTCGCGACTGGCAAATAAAGCTTCGGGCATGGGGCATTCGGACTGGATATTCACAGCAGGTCTTATCCAGCTACTGCTTGGGATAATAGCATTGGCTACACTGCCTGTTTACAGCAGGCTTGGAGACATCTGGATATCCCTTATATCCGGTTTCGGTGCTGAGACCTGGCACAGCATCATGCTCCAGAAGATGTTCATAGCGGGGATCATCATCCTGCCCCCTACTATATTAATGGGCATCATGTTCCCGCTACTTGTGAAAATATATAAGGCCTGCGGCTCGGGGAATTCGGAAGCGGTGGGCTATCTTTACGCTGCAAATGTAACCGGCGCGATATTCGGCTCTTTTATAACAGGGTTTATACTGTTCGACAAAATAGGCATACAAGCCACCCTGCTTTTGATCTCATCCATAAATATTGCCCTGGGAATGGTGTTTCTGCTGACGCGCTCCGTAAAGCGGCCCAGGAGACTTCGCTGGGCCGTATCGGGACTGGTCACCGCGTACATATTGATCGCCGTGTTTATGCCTGAAAAGATACTGGCGTCCAATTATGAAAAGTACTGGGGCAGGGTCCTCTTCTATAAAGAGAGTGCCGCGGACATAACCACCGTCATCCAGGACGAAAAAAAAGAAGAGATACTCTTCCTCGCGTTCCACGACGGCAGGGGGACTTCCTCTACCCAGGGGTCTACAAATTACATAAACCGCATGTATGCCTATATCTCGATGATGGCAAACCCGGACGCGCAAGATGTGTTGGTTATCTGCATGGGTGTAGGGAATACCGCCAGCGCCTTCTCAGCATTCCCCATAAGGTCTCTTGATATCGTGGATATAAGCGCCGGCTGCTTTGAGGCGGCGGAATACTTCTATACGAACCAGGGTGTTCTCAAAGACCCGCGCGTTGCGACATATCCCGAAGACGGCAGGAACTATCTCTTAAGGTCTAAAAAGGACTACGACATAATCCAGCTGGAGCCCCCTTCCATACATACCGACGGCGTGGTAAACCTATATACAAAAGAATTCTATGAGATCGCGTATTCCAGGCTCAAGCCCGGTGGCATCCTGTCTCAATGGATCGATATTTACCAGAACGGAGAAGAGATATCCGAGATGATGATAAAGACCATGATGGAGAGTTTCCCCAATTCCACCCTCTGGTACCGCTGGTCAGAGAATTGCTGGCTTCTCATGGGAAAAAAGGATGAGGGTAAAACCTGGATAGATTATAATAAAACCCGACAGCTTTTTTCGCTAAATACTATCACAGATGACATGAAGCTGGTCGACACAAGTTATGAAGACATCCTTTCGAATCTTGCGGCGACCGGAGAAAAGTTGAGCGAGATGGCGGGAGGCGCCAGGATAATAACCGACGATCGCACAATAGTCGATTTTTACGTATCACATATCCGGAGAAATCCAGCCTTCGGCGGCGGGATGGCTTACGCCTGGTCGCCGCTGAAGCTTGTATTCAGGTCGAGCTGGATGAAGGACGGGCTGCGGATGCCCCCGGAAACCGCGGCCAGGGCATATTCATCGGCTGAAGGATATTTTATGGACCGCTCTTTACTTGAAATAACAGACGGGCTTCCCAGAGATGTGCTTGACCGGATAAGGTCATTTCGCGATCGTAAGTACCGGCTCATGCATCATCTAAAGCTGGAAGAATCCCAGAAAAGCCTTATGCAAAAATACTCACTGCGGCAAAGGGGACAAGACGGCGATGTATTATAACGATAAGATAGATACTTTTAAAGAGATATTCGATACCGGTGATATTATATATAAGCCGGGATCCTTAACGGTCAACGGTAAGGCCTATCCTGTTATAGATGACGTAGTAATCCTCTCCCCCGCCTCCAAGCAGAGCCTCTTTGTAAAAGATTCACTGAATGCCGGAACAGCCGCGGCAGCGGGAAAGGATTTCGCCGAAGATATACAGCATACGTTCGGCCAGGAGTGGAAAGACCACGACAGGATATTACCCGAGCACGCGGAAGAGTTCAATGACTACTTTGATATTGTGGATAAGTCTTCCTTCAAGGTTTCGCGTGTTTGTGATCTTGGCTGCGGCAACGGACGGTGGAGCTATTTCCTGAAAGATGCCTGTTCAGAATTGATCCTCGTGGATTTTTCAGACGCCATATTCGTTGCGAGAAAGAATTTGCAGGAGGCCCGCAATTGCCTTTTTTTCATGTGCGACTTAAAGGAGCTGCCTTTCAAAAATGATTTCGCGGATCTTTTGATCTGCGTAGGGGTGCTCCATCATCTCCCGACACCGTGCCTCGATGAAGTGCGGGCTCTTAAGAGATATGCGCCTTCATTATTCATCTATCTCTACTATGCTCTCGACAACAGACCTGCCTACTACCGCCTGATCTTGGGGCTCGTAACAGGCATGCGTCTGGTCTTAAGCAGGATAAGAAATCGTCCCTTCAGAAAGATATTCTCGATTGCAGGTGCAGTTTTCCTATACATGCCGTTCGTGCTTTTGGGGCGGTTTTTGAAACCGGCGGGATTGCATCGTTATGTCCCCTTATATGAGGCCTATAACGGCAAGAGCGTACGTCGCATACAACAGGATGTATATGACCGTTTCTTCACCCGCATAGAGCAGAGGGTAACGCGTGAAGGTATTGCGGGGCTAAAAGATACCTTCTCTGATATAGCAATATCGGAAAACAAGCCTTATTGGCATTTCTTGTGCAAGCGGTGATAGCTATACCAGTATCACCTTTGCGGGCGGGAAGCCGTTAAATCCTGCAGTGGCGCTCGCACATGAATAGGCTCCGATATTCTTCACGTAGACCACGTCTCCCACGTAAAGCTCCGGGACCTCTTCATTCAGGGCGAGTGTGTCGAAAGAGTCGCATGTGGGGCCGGCAAGGGTGCTCAGGAAACGCCTGCCACGTCTTAAGGTCTTAAATTCATACCTGCAATGGTCAAAGACCATGCCTGAAAAATCTCCGTAGATGCCGTCATTTATGTAGTAATAGTTCTTGTTGTTACGGAACGCCCTTCCTATGACCTGTGTCACCAGTATACCGGCAGGGCCCACAAGGAACCGGCCGGGTTCGGCTATAAAACGTATATTCCTGTCGAAGAGTGCCTTCATTTCACGCCTTATCTGCGAAGCCATCCTTTCAAAATTCACCCCTATCTCGTTATCGAAATGCTGGATAGGAAAACCTCCGCCTATATCTACTATCTTGAGCGCCAGTCCTTTTTTCTTGGCCTCATTGAATATGCCGGCGGATATCTCGAGCGCCTGCAGGTAATTCTCAACATTGGTCGACTGCGACCCTACATGGAAACTGACGCCCATGGGGACAAGACCGAGTGCTTTTGCCTTACGCAGGAGAAAGAACGCGTGCTCGGGGTCGGCGCCGAACTTGAGCGAGAGCTCAACGACACTGCCTTCGTTGGCCACCTTTATGCGCGCCAAGACATGCGCTCTCGGGTAGTTCTTGGCGAGCTTGAAAAGTTCAGGCTCGTTATCGAATGTCATGAGCCTTACCCGCCTTCTCCTTGCGGCCGCGATATCTTCGTCCGATTTTATGGTGTTGGCAAATATGACCTTTCCGGGAGATGCCCCCAAGCGCAGGACGGTCTTCATCTCGGCCGCGCTCGCCACATCAAAGCTGGCCCCATGTCTGACAAACTCTTTTATGACGCCGGGGTGAGGATTGGCCTTTATCGCGTAATAGGGCGTGACTTCGGGCAGACACTTGCGGAAACGGGTGTACTGTTTCTCAAGCACGCATTTCTTGAGCAGCATAAAAGGCGTGCGGTGTTTCCTGAGCATCGCCCTTATAAGGCCTTCTATGCCGTTCTTCTCAGCCTTAGACTTTTGCGGCTTCGGGCTTATCTGCGCTATTTGCGTCATAGGCTCTCTGTCTCTCTTTCGCGTTGGCAAGGAATGAAGTGAACTGCCAGATGTCTTCGTCTTTCGGCCTCGATATATCGTATTTTGTGAATTTTGTGTTCAAGTTCTTAAGGGGCGTCCAATCCACCGCCTCGGAAATGAAGGGGCTTATATAAGGGGTCGCTATTTTCAAGATAAACTCATGGTCTATGTCGTCCGGCAAGAGAAATCCCCTCTGGGGATTCTTCATCATCCACATGGCCGCGGCCACTACTGAGATCGCTACTTGGAGCGTGGTCGCCTGCTGATGGGGCACAAGCCTGCGCGTCTCGTGTATGTCGAGAAGGCTCCCGCACCACCAGGATTTAAAATCGTGACCCATGACAAGTACGCCAAGCTCGTCGCGCCCGTCTATTATCTCATCGCTCATTATCCTCTGTTTTTCCTGCAGTTTGAATTGCCGCATCTCCAGTTCATGCAGAGAATTGATCGCTGCGTTGGATGGGCAGTAGGCGTAATGGACCGTGGGCCTGTAAACGGCCTTGCCGCCTTCCCAAACGGTCAGCCTGTCCGATATGCTGAAAGCCTCTCCATGCCTTATGACCATTCCTGTTATCTCGCCGCAGGGCACCCACGAGCGAACCCAGGTATTCATCCCCAAAGACGTCAGGCAGATCTGGTTCTTCGGCCCTACTTTGTGAAAGAAAGCATTCTCCGGCACGTAGCGTTCGTGTGTCCCCCACCCGAGCTCTGCGGGAGCAACACCTTCTTCAAAAAAGCCCTCTATTGACCAGGTATTCACGAATTCATTGACTTTCTTGGGCTTATCAGTGATCTGGGTGTCCCTCTCGCTTATGTGAATAGTCTTAACGCCTTCGAGCTGTGCGAGTTTCGCGAAATTTTTACCCTGCAAGGCCTTCTCCAGCTCAAATTTCCGCGGATCGTTCTTCTTTTCTTTAAGTATTTTTTCGGCGATACCGATAAGCGCGTGTTTTGTGAAGTGCGACACCAGGCCGGGGTTGGCCCCGTGGTCGCAGATGGTCGTGGTGTAGTTATTATTGTTGGCCATGTCGATCTTGGTGCGAAGCTCCATGTGTCTTGCGTAGAGGGTGTATTTGGTAGGGTCGTTGCGTTCAGTATCTTTATACGGGTCCCATTCTTCAACTGATGTGTTCGCGTAAAGGACCTTGTTGTCCCTGCACCACTGCACTATGGCAATGCAGTCTATATTCCAGGCAAGGTCTATTATCATATCGCCCGGACCCACGTATTTTTTGAGTAACTCCCTGTAGTTCTCCGGTGTGATCTTATCCAAAACGTATTTTACGCCTTTATCCAGCGCATCCTTAACACGGTGGCGGTTATCGACAAAATCCATGATGGTCACTTTATTCGCGGGCATCTCTATGAGTTTCAATATGAGCGGGATGGCGCACTGTGAAACTGAGCCGCAGCCTATTACGAGCAGCCTTCCTTCAAACTTCATTTCCTACCTCCTGATTTTCACTTCCCCGCAAGCAATTACAGATGTTGAAAAAAATATTTGCTATTAAATTAGTATAACATATTTATTTTTATTTTGGAAGGGCCTTGCGGGTTTTTTTTATTATTTTTTTGAGAATTCTATTTTTTCTATCACTAGCGGCGGGGCCGATCTTATTATCAATTCATCCAGATATACATCGCCGGGCTCTGTCCCCAGGTAATGCTGATATATATTAAAGTCTTCTGTTCTTCTATAGACGCGCTCAGCTTCTACGGAAAAATCCCTGTCATTACATAAAACCACTTCTCCGTCGGATTCCGTCTTGTTCGTATAGATCCGCATTCTCATTCCAAGACGGGCATGCGGAAAACCTTCTTTTTTGAAATAGAATTCATCGGACCCCACGGGCAGCGTGAACGTAAAGCGCTTTTCTTCTTCGTTCAGAGACATCTGCGGAAGCCTGCCGATATCAGGCCATAATGCATCCAGCATTTTTCGCCACGCAGGTCCGCTGTGATAAAAACAGAGGAGAATATTGCTAAATGCCTTCCCAGCGTCATCTCTTATGATATAATATCTGGACAGATATAGATAAACCTGTGCTTCAGTCGGATATAATTGTCTTGATCTTGATAAACTGCTCAACGCCGCCTCTTCTTCTGTCATCCTGTAAAACCAGCCTAATTTCAAATGGTATTCATAATTTAACGGGTTCAGTTTCATGGCCCCTTTAAAAAGGTTTGCCACCTCGCGTTCCTCTAAGGGGATCTCGTCTTCAAGGCCGTTATCTATAGCCCCTAAAAGATAATCTGCTTTGGCAGAAAGATACTCAGCGTTTTCCTCCTGCAGGGCTATTGATCTATCTATATACGACAGTATCCTGACGTAATGATCTATCTTCTCTTTTTTCAGGTAGGGCTCTTCTTCAGACTGCGATCTCATATAGTAATACTCCGCGGTTAAGGAGGATATTATAAAATAAAATGAGAGGGATATGGCCCCCGCCAGGAAAATAAACAGAACGATAAGACCGTTTCTATTGAGATTTTTTTTCTTCATTTATAAACCGTGTGTTCACGCATTTGTAAATAAGGCCCAGTATAAGCCAGAAAAGAAAAGCCAGGGCCGGGATGTGAAAATTGAAATCAAAAAAGTTATGGAAGAGCACCCCCAACAGCCCGCAGAGGCCGCCCGCGGCCAGATTTCTTACAAAAGGATCTCTCCTTTTATTTAAAGCGGCTATGATATTTTTTAACGTAAGAATAAGGAACCCGAAATAAAAGATGGCTCCCGCGACACCGGTCTCCACCACAAGCTGGAGGTTATCATTGTGCAAATACTTATAGTAGAGCTGGGATATGGACTGGCGATAAGAGGTAAAGATATATTGAAAATTGCCCCAACCCACACCGAACAATGGGAAGTCTTTAACTATGGGCAGAGAATCTTTTACTATGCTCTGTCTCCATGACCATGCGCCCGCAAGAGCCCCGAATCTCGCTTTTATCGGGTCCAAGCCTGAAAATAGTATAAACCCGATCGCGATGGCAAGCGTGCCCCAGACAAGCCAGGTCTTTCCTCCTGACATCCAGTCTTTTCTGAGGAGAATAAAGAACATGATCAGCGAAAATATAATGCTTACTGAACCGGCGCGGGAAAGTGATAAAAAGGCGGAGGCGCATGTAAACGCCGCCATAAAAAATAAAAGGGTCTTCTTCGCCGTATCTCTTATCGTCATGGCATATCCGACAGTAAGGGGCACGGTCATGGTCATATAGGCTGCAAAGTGGTTCTTGTTCCCGAAAACGCTGAAGGAATACGGCTCTTTACCGAAAGGCAGAAAATATCTCTTTATAACGCCGTAAAAGGCCAGCGCGAATGCCCAACAAGCGATCGTCTGAACAATTTTTTTAAAACTGCTCTTCTTTTCGAATGCATTTAACGCAACAAAGAATATCAGAAAGTAAGTGAAATTCCTGGCCAGCTCATTCCTCGTGGAAAAAGGATACAGGCTCAAGGTGTATAGGTTGTAATTTGAAAAGTTCGGATAGTATTCCCGGTAAAGCCTGAGAGTCTCGGGCGAAAGGAGCTTTAACACCTTTACAGGAAGAGGCATGAGCTGAAAGGCAACGACAAGGATAAAAAATAAGAGCAGTATTAATTGCGTCGGATATATGATCTGCGGTTCTTTTGCGCGAGCCAGCGCCAGGTACCAGACGAGGGCCAGAAGAATAGCCCCGAACTGAATGACACTTAATGGAAAAAGGCCGTAGGATCCGTGAAATATCGGAGAAAAAAGGATCAGTATTATAAAAATCAGCTCAAAAAAAAACCGCGTTTCTCTTTGCTCACTTTTACTTCTCCGGGTTGGCATCCTGGGAATAGCCATAATAATGGTAATAATAGTACGCGCCCTTGGTGGCGTCCACGTTATTCAGCACACCGCCTATGACCTTCATCTTCTTTTCAAGGGTCTTCTTTGCCTCTTTAACAGCCTGGAGAGATGTGGAGCTCGCCTTTATGACCATAGCCAGGCTGTCGCACATATCCCCGAGTATAATCGCGTCCGCTACGCTCAAAATGGGAGGCGCGTCTACAATTATCCTGGCGTATTTTGCTTTCAGGTATTCGAAAAGTTCCCTGAGTTTCTCTGATCCGAGCAGTTCCGTGGGATTCGGGGTATGCGGCCCCCTGCCCAGGATATAAAGATCGGGGATCGTCTCTATAGACATAGTTCCAGATTTATCTTTTAATAGCGGAGTTTTAGCCGGGATAATAGCTTCATCAAAAGAACATATCCCTGTAAGGACGCTGCTCAGACCTCTCTCTTTCTCCACATTGAAAGCCCTTGAAAGGTTGCCTTTTCTCATATCAGCATCTATCACGATTGTTGCATCCTTTGACTGGGCGGAAATGATAGCGAGATTGCTGGCCACGAAAGTTTTTCCCTCCTGCGGTACAGAGCTTGCTATCACCAGGCTCTTCATGGGCTTATCCTGGGGTGATGAAAAAAGAAGGGACACCCTTAAATTCCTGAATGCTTCGACTATAGGAGAATGGAGCTCGAGCTGTGTTATCAGTTCTATGGGTTTGCCGCCTTTTCCGGATTTTTTGGCTGAAGGTATATACCCGAGGAAAGGAAGTTTTGTATACATCTCTACATCTTCGGAAGTTTTGAGAGAAAAGTCCATGTACTCTAGAAAGAAGGCTGTGCTTACGCTGAAAAACATGCTGAGCAGAAAAGCGATGGCAACATCTTTTTTTGGCGAAGGCTTTATGGGGTGTTTTGGCGCCTGCGCGACATCTACGACCCTTATATTGGTAAGGGTCAATTCTTTGGAGATATCGAGTTCTTTGGCGCGCTTCAGAAGGTCGTCGTAAAGAGATTTATAGGTATCGACCTTTCTCTTAAAGAGCTTGTATTCCACAGCCACTTCCTGGACGCTAAGGAGCTCCTCTGTCTGATCTTCCATCTTTGCATCGACCGCTTCAAGCTGCGCCCTTAAGGAGATCATCTTGGGATGTTTTTCCTTGTATCTTTCAGAGTAATCCTTAAGTTGCCTCTCCAACTCCGCCTTCTGGCTTTTCAAGCTTTCTATCAGGGATTCTTTTTTTGTCTCAATATCCGGGATAGTGACTATCCTGTGTTTTCTTATGAACTGGTTCAATTCCTGCTCGGAATTCTGCAGCTTCACTAAAGTGTCTGACAGCTGGTCTTCCAGCCAGGAGACGCCATACTTGGCCACGCCCACTTTCTTTTCCACATCCTGGTGTATGAACTCCCTTGCCCACGTATTTGCTATGTTCGTTATCTTCAGGGGGTCTTTGCCTGTAACAGCTATCCTGACTATATTGCTCAGACGAACAGGCTTGACCTTTATCATGGATATCAGGGCCGCTATCGGGTCCGCTGCGGAGATGAACTCCGGCTCGCTCCCTAAGTTCAACTTCTTCATCACCCTCTCAGCCAAGGAGCGGGAGACGAGAAGATTATACTGCGTCTGGTAATATTCCGTGTCCCTTATCTCCCTTGTATATACATCCTCCGCCCTTTCAGTGATCTTGGGTATCTGTTTCTCTATAAGTAGGGTTGTGCTGGACTGGTATATTTTGGGAGACGTGAAGCTGTAAAACCCGACCGCGCCTATAACTACGGTGACCGTAATAAAGACTATCCATTTGCGCTTTAAGACTATATCGAGATAGTCTCTCGGGCCGAGTTCTCTTATTTCCTGTGAGAGTATCATATATTATATCCCGTCAGAAGAAAGATTCGGGGACAACTATCGTATCCCCTTCTTTTAATAAAACATCATGTCTCTTGTCGCCGCTTTTCAGTATGCTTCCAATCGGGACCTTTATCACCCTGCTTTTGCCTTTTTCTTCCCTGACCACTCTTACGCCGTTCGGATGGGCTATATCCGTAAACCCCCCTGCCAGGGCTATAGCGTCTACAACGGTAAGGGCTCCTTTCAATTCAAAGGTGCCAGGCTTCTTCACCTCTCCCAGGACATTGAACTTTGCATACTCTTCTATGAATACAGTAACCTCGGCATCCACCAAGTAGTCTTTTTCCAAATACCACTCTATGACATCGGCCACTTCTTCTATGGTAAGACCTTCTATCTTTACGTCGCCGAGCAGGGGAAATTTTATCAGGCCATCACCGGATACCCTGAGCTTCTTCGTAAGGTCCGGCTCTTCATAGACCGTTATCTTAAGGACATCGCCCTTTGATATCCTGTAAGCAGGAGCATCTTCCTTGGATGAAATATCTGATCTCAGTCTCCCGTCTTCCAGCGCGTGAGAATAGCTAAAGGATATTGCGTAGAATACCAAAAGCAATATAGTGATGGGTCTTTTCATGTTTTATTATATCTCAAATGTACATCTTAAATAGGTGACGTGATTAATGTATTCAGCGGTGAAAGCTTCATCCGATATCCTTCTCTTGAAGTTGTAACCGCTTTCAACTTTCATCCAATCCTTAAGGTTGTACTTAATGTTAAGCCCGGCGTCATAAAGTATATCGTCGCGTCCGAATTTATAGTCGTAAAAAGAGTAGGAGCCGTTGGCGCTAAATGAAAATTTTCTTAAAAAAGGTGGCTTATATTTACAGCTGAAGTAGAGTTTATGGCTCCTGAGGGAGCTGCCGCCCGTTTCGAACGTTGAGTCTTGGATCGTAGTATAATATCTTGCGCTCGATTTAAGGTGTTTTGAAAATTCGTAGGTCAACTTGCCGTCGAAGTTCCTCATGTACCTATTCTCACCGTTATCATACTTTCTGTTCTGATATCCCACCCTAAGGAGACCTTTGAACCTGGGGCTGAACTGGCCCCTTGCGCCCACGGAGTATGTCTGATACATATAGTCCTTATCGTCTTCCGGGGGTACATGGTGTTCGTAATACTTCATGATACCGAAATCAGTTGAGCTAAAAACGTATGTCTTGGAGAATATCTTTACATCATTCGTCAGTGTGATCACATCTTCTATGTAGCTGTTGGGGTTGTGGTAGTCTTTTTTGTAGTCGTATTTGTACCGCTCGACCTTGGGTTGAATGATAAGCCGGTTAAGGTCCAACTTACCGCTAGCCCTGTAATATGTATTCCAGTAATTGATAAAGTCGCCCTTAGTGTCCTCCTCGCCAAGTGCTACGCGCGATCTCTGTCCGCGCTTCAGGGAATAGAACGCGCTGAGGGTAAGCTTATTGAAACGCTTCGAGATAAGCCCTTTAAGATAGGGGTTCTGGCGGTCCGAATCAGAGCTCTTGAGATAGTGCTTTAATTCGATGCCTCCATCAGCCAGAGCGTAGAACATGCTGTTCCGGGCGGAGTCGCCTATCTTGTATTTAACCCCGGCAAGGGATGTACTTACAAGGTCCTGTTTGGCATCATGGCTTGCAAGATAGATATTATCGTTGTACTCTTCTGTCTGGATCACATAAGGGTGCAGGCCATCCAGGTAGCCGTCGACCCTGTCCAATATCCTCCTGTAAAAAGGCAGTGGCACTACCCCTTCTTTTTTTTCGGCCTTTTCTTTCGGCTCTGGTATTCTTTTCTCCTTCTCCGCTGGCAGTTTTTCTTTTTTTACGCCCTTCATCTCTTCTTCTTTGGCTTCTATTATCTCCATTATTTCATCAAGCTGTTGCTTATAGAGCCTCTCGGCATCTTCAAGCGTTTCGAGTTGCTCCTCCCCCTTTAGCCTGTCCGTCTCAATGTTCTCTATGGTCAGTTCCTCATCAAGAACCGCGTGCACGTCATTGCATAGCGTAAATAATAATACAAAGATAGCCGATAATATAAGAAGAGGGTACCTCATCTATCCACCCCTGCCTTCTTTATAGCTCTGTATTATCCTGTCATTCAGGAACTTTTGCATATCTTTGTCCACCTCGGTGAATTCCACGCCGATATCAAAACCACCGTCTTTGGACGGCAAAGTCCTTACGACCCTGCATGTGGCCTCGAACAACTGCGGGGCTGACGGGATATTGATCTTGACCTCCAGGATGCTGTTTTTGGGTATATACTCCCCTGTGTAAAAAAGTATGCCGCCCGCGCTTATCTCCTTCACAAAAGGATGAACGGATTCCTCTTGGATCCTCTCAACAACCTTATATTTTATGAGATGATGCGCCCGTAGTCTTACATGGCGCCTCTTGTTTTCTTTTCGCATCCACACAACCTCTTCTCTTATTATTATATTTTAATTATAGTTTACCTGATTAACAAATTTAAGTCAAATTTTAATACTCTAGTAGCCCAGCTTCTCTTCTATGGTGCCCAAGTATTTCCTGGTATTTCTGTAGTCCGGCTTCAGCTGGTCCGTCCACGAAAAGGCGTCCCTGGCGCTCGCAAAGTCACCCGTTTCGTAATAGAGAACACCCAGGTTGTAGAACGCGTCCAGGTACTCCGGATTCAGCACGGTCGCCTTCTCCATGTGGACCAGCGCCTCTTCATACTCTTCCTGATACCACAAGGCGTATCCTATGTTATTGTGGGAGTTGGGAAAACCCGGGTTCAGGTCTATCGATCTTCTTAAATGCCTTATGCCTTTGCGCACCTGCCCGGCCAGGACATAGATGGTTCCCAGGTTGTAGTGCGTGATAAATGACTTTGGGTTCAGTTGCACCGCCTTCTTGTATTCCTCTACAGCGCTGCCCAGTTCACCTACGGCGTAAAAGATGAACCCCATGCTCTCTATTACATTGGGGTCGTTCGGCGCCAGCTTCTTCGCCAGGATCGTCTCTTCCACCGACTCCTTCTCTTTTCTGAGAAAAAAGAGTGACAGCCCCATGCCGCAGCGGCTCAGTGCGTCGTTCCGGTCAAGTGCGATCGCCAGCTCAAACTGCTCCATGGCCTCTTTATACTTTCCTTCCTGGAGATACTTGTAGGCATCTCTTAAGAATTTCAGGCCTTTTCGCCTGTATTTCTGCGCCATATCAGGGATTATCTTTTGTTCTACATACATGGAAAGCGGGCAGTTGGGCGCATACAGCTGCAGCTTCTTGAAGGCCTCGAAAGCCAGGCGCTCATTCTTCAGTTCATAAAGGTACGTATACCCTACGCGGAACTGCGAAACCTGGTTCACAACATAAGCGGGGTTATTGTCGAACATCTTCTCGAATGTCCTCATAGAATCGAAAAGCTCGGCGTCCTTATAAAGACTGTCTCCTTTCTGGTATTCCGAAAGGACCTGCAATTCACTTGAAAGCTTATTTTTCTTTTTGCCGAATAATTTCGTCGCTTTTTTATAATCGCCTTTATTTTTGTGTATCATGGCTATGTAAATATCGGCCATCTCAGCTTGGTAGCTCCCGGGGTCGGCATCACGCCCTTTCTCGAAATACTTTAACGCCTCTTCGAATCTTTTTGCCCGCAGGTAGAACTTTCCGGCCCTTATGCACCCTTCCTGCAATTTCGCGTCTTTATATGATGAAAGCCTCCCTGCGATATCTTTTGCCCGGCCTATTAAGGTCTTCCTGTTATCTTTTCTTTTATGCGGAGCGACCTTTACCATCATCTTATCAAGGACTACGCGTATTTTTGGCGCCTTCTTCTGCTTCCTCTTTATCGCAGTCTCTATAAAATACTTCGCGTCTTTTTTCTGCTTGTTCATAGTGCCTTTGGATATAATGTGCGCGGAAAATTCTATATCCACCATCGAAGCCACGTCTAGCTCTTTTTCCTCTTTAGCGAATTCCATGATAACGGTATCATCCAGCAGTGATCTCAGGCCGGCTATCTCAACTATGCTGTCCGCCTTTTCTATATTCATAAGGGCGATGTTGAGATTGGCCATGGACTTGTCCAGGAGGTAGTGGTTATAACTGCCGAAAAAGATGAGCGCCCCCAAAAATGAGATCACAAGCGGCAGCACGTATTTCAGGACGACGTTCTTCTTCTCTTTTTTACGGGTCTTATTTTTTCCCATATTATGTGAAAAGCCTTCTCTTATCTGTTAAATATGACATTATTATGATATTGAGTATTATACTCGCGAATACGAAAGGCCTTACAAGTGCGGTATCCCCCTTCGCCATGCCTCTTATCAGAACAATTGGATCTCTGTAACATACTATAAGTACACTATTTATGGCAAAAAGTATGTGCAGGCTGAGTGCCATCCAGAGGCCTTTCTTTCTAAGGCCGCTTAACCACCTGTGCGTAAAGAATAAGTATGTTAGAAATACAATACTCAGGGCTGTTGAGGGTATGCTGCTTAATGGTCTGTTAAAAACCACCAGTTCCGTAGAGAATAATAAATAGCCCAGGAGGCAAAAAAAGATCAGGAAAAGATAAAATCTTGAAATGGAATATATTCCTAACTCTTTTGTTCGTAATGAGTTATGCACAATACCCTCTATTGACAAAAAAGCCTTTCTGTGGTATACTAGCTCTTGGTGATAACAATGAAGATAAAACGCCTATTACTGCTACTGGTAGCAGCAGGGGTATATTTAGGCTCGTTCTATGCCTATGCCACGGAGATAGGGGTGGATTCAAGTGTGACACCGAAAGAAAAAACTCTTGCCTCCGATGCCAGGGGCAGGAAGGAAGAACCCAAAAAGGCAGATTTCGCGCTCTCTGAACCCATACCAGGCCTGACACAAATAGGCCTCGATGAGATAGACGAACTGGAAGGGGAGCTGGAGGAAGAAGAAACTGAAGACGGGCTCGAAGACAAAGACAAGACTGAAGAAACAGACCAAGCTGAATAAGCGCGCTAAGCCTTCCTTTCATCCACAACAAAATTACTCCCTTCTTTTGCTTTAGCCTTTTTCTTTATCTCGGCGGCTATATTAGTCACTTCTGCGTAGTTGGCTATAGGATGATGCTGGTTAGTCACCCCGGCAAGGGATATGCTCATTATAGGGAACTCTTTTACGGAGCCATCCCTGGCATGGGCGACTATATGCCCCCTGTCCAGGTCCTCTTTTGAGTATAAAGCCCGTACCTGTTTATCAAATTCAGAGGTTATGAAATCCGCTATTCCCTGTGCCCTGTCAGGGGTCGTGACCAGAAGGAAGTCATCGCCTCCTTCATGGCCGACAAAGTCAGCCTCAACGCCCTTGGCCTTAATCGCCTCTTTAAATATATCCCCTGTCATCTTTATAGCGTCATCGCCTTTATGGATACCGTATTTATCGTTGAAGGCCTTAAAATTATCGAGGTCGCAATATATAACAGTGAATTTGCCGCCTTCTTTTATCCTCTTTTCAACGTCTTCCATTATCACTATATTTCCCGGCAGCTTCGTAAGCGGGTTGGCGTTCTCTGCTATACTCTTCATCTTGATAAGCTGCACGGTCATATTATTGAATGTACTGCCGAGCTCTTCGAGCTCATCACCGGTCTGTATATCGACCTTGAGTTCCAGACGGCCTGAGGCGATCGTCTTTGCCGCCTCATTAAAGACCTTTATCGGGTTTATAACGACGCGCGACAGGAACGCCCCGAGGAGGATGTTTATTACAATAAGTGCGGCCGCCAGTATCGCCATAGGCCTGTAAACCTGGCCTATTACCGCAGCTATGTCCCCCATCGGGAAGAAGACCCTGAGGGCAAAATTCACGCGGCCCGTTTCTTTTATGGGAAAGAAGATCGAAAAGAGGCTTCTCGCCTTGTCTACGAACGCTTCTTTCTGCCTGAAGCGGCCGCTCTTTATCATGCCGGCTATCCTGGAATCCACGGAATCCCCGTCGCCGCCGATAAGCCATTTTTCCGTAGCCGTTACGACCTTTCCGGCCCTGTTAAATACATACGCCATTGCGATAAGATTTGACTTTTTAAAAGATCTGATAGCGTTATTCAGGGCCTTTATTCTCTCTTCCTCCGTGGCAGAGAGGCCGGATATCTTATCCACCTTCTCTTCTATGACCATCGAAACTATATTCGCTTTATATATTTCGCGCTCTGTCGTTATGCTCAATTCATGCGAAAGCTGGACGGCCACGAACGCAACCGCGGTTATTATGGTGAATATCGTCAGAAGTATGATGATCCTGCTCTGCAGTGTTATAGCTTTCATATAATATCCTTTTGCTTAAGGTATACCATAATATTGATAAAAAGGCAAATACCGAAGCGCGCTTTGTAACTAACATGTCAAGATGTCCGCTGTTTCTAACATATGATGTGTCCGCTTT
>CAZKWI010000032.1:0-13689 GCA_964556455.1 uncultured Planctomycetia bacterium
ATGTAGATAAGAAACACAATCACTTCTTACAGCTTGCCGTGAACGAAACACTCAATACCCACTTAGCGGCCGGAGGTGATGACGCGCTTTATGCCCTTAAGAAGATAGAGGCCGGCCATGATGATTTTTACAAGATCGTGGGCAATGATAATACATGTTTCTACTATATGTATTCCAGCCTTGTAAGGGTAGTCACGCAAAACTGCGAAAGGCAACCGCGTGGCTCTGCGGAGCATACCGAAATGGTACAGGGCGTGGGGCCGTTCTTGAATCGGATTAACAATATGATGACGGCCAGCTACACGGATAAAGCAGGTAGCAGGCTTAAGGACGACCTGGCCGGAATCAAGCCGGGCGAGAACAATATAGGGTTTGAGTTCTATTTCGGCAGCGCAAAACTTGCTCTTAACGCGGGAGATTATGAACTTGCCTGCGACTGGTTCCATAGGATGAAGAGAATTTTAGATGACGCCGGGAAGACTGCAAAGGACAACCCTAATATCCTGCAGGCACTCACCTCCTATGCCGAAATCCTTTCTTATCACGGCGACGCCCGCACCGCGACTGTCGATGCAGTAGTCTCTGAATGGGCCGATGCTGTAAGCGGTTATGTGGATGCCGTAGAGACAGGCCGGCCGCTTCCGGATGGGGCTGAGGGTGACCACATCTTTGCGGTGATATTCTCATCTATGGCCGCGATACCTTTGACATTTCTGATAAGGATGTTTAGAGATAACAAAGATGCGCATGCCGCGCTTAGAAAGCTTACGCCGGTCTTCTTGAGTACCATGGAACAAAAGGAAGATAAGAATAAGAGTGACTTTTCAGGGATTATGAATATCGCGTCAATATCGTATCTCTTGGGTGATATCGATAATTTCAAAAGATCTATGGCCATACTATGTGGCGTGGATACACCGGTTGAAAAACTGGTAAGGGATATAGGTTCATATAAGTACTTAAGCCTTATGCTTATCGCGGACCATATTTACGGCACGCCGGAGCACCAAGACGATGAAAAGGCAGCACGGGTCCGTGAGATAGCGGATGCCATCCCCGGCACATGTACTCCGATAAACAGGGTAGAAGATACATCCTTCTATTCATCCGAGGCTGTGCTGCATATGACTAGAGGTGACCATGACAGAGCCCTCTCGGTTATCGAAGCTGTGCAGCCTGAGCTGGTATCGAGGAAGCTCAAGGGTGAGATATTGCGCTCGAAGATAATCGTTTCGCTTATCCATAAGCTGCGCGACGGCGATCCTGAAACAGCCCTGGATATCCTGAGAGATGCGTTAGAGGCTGAAGCCGAGAGGCTTAAAAGTGACGATACTTATGACAGGAACCTGGTTAACCTGCAGATAAGGTCTGTCTACCCTATATATGTTATGGCGTTGCCTCCGGACCTGAAGCATGAAGCCGCGGAATTAATAGCCACTCTCCTCACAGACAGGAACGGAGTGCGCCTTTCAAAGGAGGCGAGATATATAGCATGCAATATGTTGGAGATGGCTGCTACTGAAGAAGTAGGGTCAGGGCTCGTTTCTCACATGGAGGATGTTACAGCGGGCAAGAAAAAGCTCGATCCGTATAGTGACGGGGAGATCGCGGCGCTCCTTTTCAAGCTGCCGGGGCATCATGGCGCTATCGCTGAGTTCACTGTACAGGGCTTCTGCAGCGCAGGCCATGTTAAGCAACAAGGAGGGGCCGGATTATTAAACCCATTAGCAAAAACACTGGCAGAAGCAAGGAAGAGAAATACCTCGGATGAATACCGTGGAGCGGTGGATTATTTCCATAGCCGAGAGAGGTATGCAGAGGCACTGGAATTTATTGAGCTCGCTTTCCGGGCAGCCGAGACCTCGAGTGATGGCAGTAAAACTGATACCTTGAGGCATATAAGACAGGATGCCTCAAAAGCCCATCATGCCTGCGAAGATATGAAGAGCTCCTATGGAGCGAACGATTTCACCGCGGCAAATAATAACGCCGAAGCGCTCCTGGGTTTCAATGAAGAGGACTCGACCGCGCTGCATGTGATAGCGAACTGTGAGCAGTTGAGGGCAGCCAGGAGGCAGATAAATGAAGGTAAGCTGGACGAAGCCCGGTCCGCTCTGGGCGATATAACCGCCAGCATACCCAAAATACCCAGATCTGAAAATGTGGTTAGGGCTGCCATAAGAGATGTGGATAAACTGATCTCTATACGCGATAATGCAGTGATAAGGCTGGAGAATAGACGGCACCGGACAGCTGTAACTGAAGAGAGTGTAGGCCTGAACAGCGCATTAGGCATGGCTCCTCTCGGGCTTACCCCTCCTATAGGTAAGGATCACGAGCCCTTTGCAGGTCTCTACAGGGAATCCGATGTGCACGAGCATGAAGGGCAGGAGCTTCTTACCGGCATAGCGGAGAGCGGATCTCTCGAGGTAATACACACAAATGCACAGAGGCTTCTATCGCAATATCCGGACCTCAAAGACGAGACATTCAAGGCGCTTATAGCAAAGTCCCTGGAAGAGTTCAATGCCGCGAAGAACATGAAAGAGCCTCAGGCCCGCGGACACTACAAGAGGGCTTTTGATATAGCAAGGCTTATCTACGAATATAAAGACTATGACCCCGATACCAAATACCTGCGCAAGGCCCAGCAGATAATCTCGCACGCAAGCGCCAACATATGGATACTCGAGATCAAACGTTCCTACTTCTATATACGGGCGATGCTGATAGCCGAAGAAAAGAGAGACAAGATAGATAAACATAAGATGGTCAACGAAGCCAGTGCATCTGCAAGTCAGAGCCGCGCGGACGGCGCAAGTTCACGGCGAAGACACGCGCGCGGAAGAGGCAGAAAGGCGGAACCGGAAGCCGTAGAAGAGATCGCGCTTAATTTTACGAGTTTTGAACCCCAGATATCGGGATTGGTCGTATCGGGTTTCAGCGGTATGGATGTTGACAAGTACGCGCGTCCCGGAGATACCTTTAAGATCAGATTTAGGGCAGATGAGGAGAGGGTAGAACTTCTCCAGCCATATTTCAGGGTTCTTTCCGTAGGCGCAAAAGGCGATGCTCTCACGCTGGTGCTGCCTACAGTAAGCGGGGATCAGCGCCAACAGCTCATAGCGGACTGGAAACACAAGCTCATTAATGGCGGGACCCTTGTGAGGGTCCCTAACAGCTCATGGATGAACCAATGCAAAATGTATGACCAGATCATGCCGACTCTCATGGGAACGACATTGGCGCACCTGGATGACGATTATGATAATTTAAGGCTTGCAAAGGCCCACGTGAATAACGATATGATAAACCGTGTACTTGGCATACATATTGATATCCCTACTGCGCGGACAGAGGAGGCGCTCAGGGCTGAACAGGAAGGCGCAGGCGGAGGAGACGGGCTGATAGGGCTGGTCGATGAAAAAGAGAACCTGATGTTACAAGAGGCGCGGCGGGACGGTGGAAATTTTGCGCTGGATCCCGAACAGAAGGCTGCCATAATAAACGGACTGACTAAATCCAGAAAGATCACGCTTATCCAGGGGCCCGGAGGCACCGGAAAGACAGAGTCTATACTCTTCATTATAGACCTTATCACGAAGTTGGGTGGTTCGGTCAATATTTATTCACAGACAAATCCGGCGGTCGATAATATATGTGTAAAGCGCCAAAGCCGGGACGGCTTCCTTGTCCGCGTGGGTAACGACGAATCAGCGATAGACCCGCGTATCATGGAAGACTGCTGGCTCAAGAAAGGCGAACTCCTTCAGAGGATAAGGGACCAAGAAGCCGGGACATGCCATGTAGTGCTTGCCACGATAAACGGTTTTGCATTAGACCACGATGTGCAAAGAATGAGGGCGGCCAAACCGAAAGGTGGCAAAGACGACGGTTTTCTTAAGAAAGTGGCGTTTGTCATAGTAGATGAGGCTTCCAGAGCTACAGTGCCGGAGACTTTATGGGCGTTATACGATATGGAAGGCATAGAAAAGGTTGTATTAGTGGGGGACCATTTTCAGCTACCTGCCCACGGCATATCGGCCGAAGATATCGCGTCAGCGAAGAAGACGCTTTACCAAGAGTATGGCCAGTATCACAAGGTAGACGAGATAACGGTACCGCGTATTGGAGACAGCCGGAGTGTTGAGGCGCTCTTCGGAAAAGAAGACGAGCGCCAGCGTCCCGAGATGCTGGTGCAATTCATGGATGAATTCAAGATATCGCTTTTTGAGAAGATACTCGATATATTCGACGGTGACGGCGGAAAGATATTTAAGGTCACAAAGCCTGATTTCCATGCCCTACTCATGCAGCGTAGATCGGGCTGGCTCATAGTGGAAAAGGACAGTTATTTTTACGAGTCTGTGGGCGGCCTGCGCTATCCAGAGGGTGCTGAGCCGGGTGTTGTGATACATGATGACACTGGCGGTGCTATGCCGGAAGCCAAAGTAGGCAGGGAGCTGACTGAAACGATAAATATAGGCGAGATAACGAGGGCTGTAACCTGGGTTAATTGGCTGATAAACCATGAGAATCTTGAGACAAAGGATATAGCGGTCATAACCCCATATGCAAGACAGGTAGCGTGCCTTGATGAGGCGTTTATTATCTTCTCAAGACTGCACGGTTACCTGAGGGCTATTGAAACAGGCACTACGCAGCCTGCAAATACAGGGAGTGTGATCGAAGCTTTAAATAAGGTCCTGGAAGAGAGCGGCATATATCCGGACAATCTCAGCCTGTCAGACTACATAAAATTGCAGGTGATACATACAAGCGGTGAGAGGGGGCTGCCTGAGTTCCGTAAGAAGATCCGCGCATTCTTGAGCAACAAAAACCCGAAGAACGCAAGGGCCCTGCGTGAAGAATTGAGGCTCGGTGAGAAATTTGTGCCGGAATACGACCTTGAGAACGGGCACTTCAGTATCCAGACGATAGACTCTGCCATAGGATCAGAGTGGGAGGCCGTAGTCTTTTCATGGGTGCGGTCCAACCGCCCGGGCTTTGTAGAGCTCGACAGTTTCCTGCAAAAGGTAGAAAGCGGCCAGTGGAGCGCCCGCGCGCCCGAAGAGATACAGGCCCTATTTAGAATAAGAAAAATAGGCAAAGAAGTAATGATGTCGCCCATAAGAACGAGACTGGAAAGACTGCATGCCAGGGCCAGCAAAGCGTATAAAAGCGATATCGAGCATAATATAGGAAGATTCCTGAGCGAACCTACCCCTGAAAGCGCCAGGCTCTTAAGGATAGATCTCAGGATGGGCAGGCCGAAATATTTAAAGGTGCAGAGGTTCCTGGAAAGGGTTGTGAAGGAAAACGGCCTGTCCCAAGGGATTCCGCGGCATATCGAAGATACGCTTAAGTCTCCTGAGCTGGAAGATACCGGATATGCTTTATACGGAGACAGCGACGACACATTTAATGAATATAAGAGGAGGGTAAACGGATTTATAGCGAATCCCAACAGGAATACCGCCCTCAGGCTTGCCAGTTTTCTCCAGATGGCCCAAAAGAATGCACGATCCTTAGGTACAAAGTCCCTCGCCGCGGAAGATCTTGAGGAGTGCAGCGTAGGTTTTCTTAAAGACAAAGTCGACGGATGGAAGAGGAGAAATGTCGCTACCGCAAGGCCGCGCAAGTACAGCATAGACATAGCGGATGGCCACAACTTTCTAAACGCGGATTCGGATGAAGTGAGACGCTGGTGGGAGCATAACGAGAAGATATTCGAAAAGGCCACGCCTTACCTGATAAGCCAGGGCTATACACAGGATCAATTGCCTTCACACATAAAGCTGAAAAGGAGCCATCGGGGAGGCGATGGAGGATCTGATAGAAGACGCCGTCACAGGGGCCATAGGGGCGGACGAGGGAGGAGAAGAGGACAAGACGACAGACGCGGCGGCGGAAGAGGCCGCACATCGACCGTAAGAGAAGAGGTTGTAATTGGGATCGAAGAACCTGTAAGCCCTGTCCTGCAGCCTGGTGCGCTCAGCTTTATAAGCGATAAGTGGTATTACAAGTTCATCATAGCCCCGGTAGTGGAAGAGGTTATAAAAGTAGGCCTGCCGTATGCGCTGCTTGTGATGGTTCATGCAGGCGCCGATAAGGTGGTGCTCTTTAACGGTGCTTTATACATGGCTGCGGTTGTATTCTTGGGCACTGTATTCACGCTCTTTCATATGCTTAATGAGGTGCCTGTGTTGGAAATAGCTGATGATAATTTGCTTAAAGAAAAAGCACTTAGATTCAAAGAGATGTTCGGGAAATTGTCAGACGAAAAGCAGGACTTCTTAAAGGACGCCTTCAGGACTATACTCTATACATCGGCCGGCATGTTCCTGCTGGTAATGGCGTTCGGGGTCCCGCTATCAACAGCCGGGTTTATGTTCATGGGGCTTCATATCCTCTACCAGGACCTTTACTTATTACGCCAAAACAAAGACAATCTCAACCTCCTGCGCATGCCTGCATGGGTCAGCACAGTCGGTGTTTTCAGCGGGGTGCTCTCGGCTTATGCACCGTCATGGGAGGTCTTCTGGTATCTTCTGGCATTTAATGTGGGCTTCCATCTTCTTGCTAACTTATTTGTCTTTGTCTATAATCTTATAAGACCGGGTAAGCCTCTTGGGTTCGCAGCCCTTGGAGTAGTGATAGATGATCTCAGCCCGGAGTTAAAACCCGTAGGAAATATAGCGAACAACCTTGCCTACTCCTGGGACCCCGAGTTCAAGAAGATCAATGAGCGGGCCAGGAATATACTCGCAAGAGGAAATCCCAATGATCCCAATATACCCGATCTAATGACCAGTTATGAGGAGTATCTGGAAGGCGGCGGCCAACAGCAGCAAAACAGCGAACAGTATCATCTTGAGAATGACGAGCGTATCGCATACTTCTCCATGGAATACGGCCTTACGGATGACCTCAATATATACTCCGGCGGCCTCGGTATACTATCGGGCGATCACCTACGGGGTCTTAGCGATGAATATTCTGACGGCACATTCGTCTCCGTAGGGCTGGCATGGGGCAGGGGGTATTTCAGGCAGGAGATAGACAAATCGGCATGGCAGATGGAGTATTACCCGGAAGTTCCGTTCAGGGAATATGGCGAGATAGTCCGGGACAATCAGGAAAATGAGATACGCGTCATAGTAAATTTCCCGGATGGAAAGGACATATTCGCTAGAGTGTGGCGGTTAAGGTGCGGCAGGACCGAGCTCTATCTTTTGGATACGAACATAGACGACAACCCTGACCAGGCCGACAGAAACCTCACGGCCAATCTGTACGTAGAAGACGATGAAGGAAGATGGAGATTCATGCAGGAGTACATGCTCGGAATAGGCGGCATGAAGCTTCTTCAACAGCTTGGTATAAGGCCTGCTGCGCTCCACCTCAACGAAGGCCACGCTGCGTTCGCCGCGGTGGAGCTCTTGAGGAAGGAGACCGAAGACAGGGCAAGGGCCCTCGGGCTCAGCCCGGGAGAGGCCGCGCGCATGCGTGCGGAAGGCGGAGAAGATGAAAGTTCCGAAGCATATAAGCTGGGCATAACTTTCGAGCAGATCAGAGAGGCTGTTGCGGTGAGGGTCGCATTTACTTCACATACACCTGTTCGTGCAGGAAACGAGATGTTTGATGAATGGCTCTATGATTACTATATCGGCCACTATTCCTGCCAGCCTGATTTTGATTCGTTATTCTTCCACAAGCTGAAAGAGATAGCCGTTTACCCTGAAAACGGAAATATGGTGAATATGTCCAAGCTCGCCCTTGCGCTATCTTCATACTGCAACGGAGTAAGCAAGAGAAACGCCAAGGTGGCCAGGGAATTATACGGAGAAAGCTGGAAGAAGCTTCACCCCGCTTCTGAAAATGCGAATTATGATTACGACGCCGTCACGAACGCGGTCCACCGGAGGTTCTGGCAGGCAAGGCCATTACAGGAACTCCTTGAGAAGGCTTTGAGGAGAGTGCAGGAAAGAGGTGTATTATCGGGTAAGACATTAGATGAATTGGCAAAAGAAGAGCTTGATATGCTCTTGGGGACTATAGCTACAGAAGAACTTATGGCTGTAAAAAGGGCCATGAAGAAAGAGGCGGCAGACCGCCTTAAGCGCATATATCACCGGAAAAGAGATGAGTGCATGGACGATCCGAATATAGGACCAAGACTCCTGGAGACCACTCCTTCTATGATCGATAAGATAAGCGGAGAAGAGGATGTATTTACAGTCGTGATATCAAGAAGGTTCGCTGACTACAAGAGGCTCGATCTGATCCTTAATGTATTGAAGAAGTTAAAGCAGGATGCCGCTAAAAGAGGTCTTAAACTGCAGATCATCTTTTCCGGGAAGGCCCACCCAAGATCTGACTCCGGAAAAGTGACCATACAATGGATCCATGATATCATGCAGCAGGCAGATCTTAATGAAGACAATGTATTCTTTGTCCCTGACTATGATATAGAGACGGCAAAATGCCTTTTAGAGCTTGCCGATGTCTGGCATAATAATCCTTTGCCGCCGCTAGAGGCCAGCGGCACGAGCGGCATGAAGGCATATATGAACGGCGTACTGAATCTTACCACCTACGACGGCTGGTGCCCTGAAAAGGATCCAGAGTCATCCGGTGTCGTATTCTTCGGGCTCAAGCTTGTAAAAAAATGGTACAACGAACTGCATAGGCACAATGCCGAAGTAGGCAGACTCTGGAATGAATGGGAGGCCGCCAAGGCCAGCGACGGAGAAAGCGCGGCAAAATCCAAGCTGGACCAGGCTATACGCAAGCGCGACAGGCTGGAAGAATGGATGAAGAATATAGAATTACGGGACCTCGGGAGCATTTATCCTACCGTAATGGATATGCGCAGGAATGATGACGAGTGGGCCGGTATGATAAGGGACTCCATAGCCGATGCGATGGCTAATTTCAATACGAGGCGCCTCATAAAAGAATACGCTGATAAAGCGTATAGTAGAGCGGTAACTAGAGGCAGGGACACCGACAGGAACTTCAGGAGCAAAGCCGAAGACATCAGAAACGCCAAAGAAAGGGCAGAACGCGCGATAATAGCCATACGCAGCCTCAGCCACAGCCCCGCAACGGATATAACCAACATAATGAGCGCCATAGGCATGGAACCCGGAAGCCGGGACGAAGTGCATATAGATGAAGACCGTGAAATAGCGGAATTACTGAAGGAGATAAGTCTACTGAGGGCTGAAGTCAGAGAGATAAGTCTCCAGGATATGCCGCCGAATGCTACTATCATCGAGGAATGGATAGGCGGGTTGGGATTGCTTCTGAAAGGGGCTATAAAAATACGCAAGACCCTCGAGATCAGATATAGTAAATATCTCGACGGTAAAGACAAGATCATAAGCAGTGCAAATACAGATAAGTTCGAGAGGGCGGGGATATGCATGGATGAGGTCATAAACATCCTGGATAACAGGGTGAGATTCGCGAACGACGAGCCCTTGCGGCAGGAGACCGATCTGGTAAAAGTCGTTAAGGATGCCTGTAAGCCGCACTGCGGATTCTTCGGCGATGGCCTGCACGGCAACGTAAAGATAGACGATCTTACAGGAGGATTCCTGTCCGCCTCCATAGATGAGAGGTCTGTGCTTAATTCAATAGCAAATATCGTAGAGAACGCAAGAGAAGCGGTGTCCGGACGGCCGGGTGGCAAGGTCGAGATCAGCATAAACAAGAACGAGAGGCATGCTGTAATAATAATAAATGATAACGGTGTCCCCATATCCGACAGAATGCTGGAAGAAGCGGCCTATGGAGTGCCGCGCTTATTCTGCTTGAATGAGACCGAGGGAAAAGAGTTCGGCACGGGACTCGGCCTTGCGGAAGCATATAAGACCATCACCGCGCACGGCGGCACGATAGAAGTCGATACAAACCTCCGGGAGGGAAAGGCATTCATAGTTAAGATCCCCATGATAACCACGGGTCTCGGCAGGCGGACATCTGAAAGAGAGAGGGAGGTCTCCGTAGAGCCGGTGCGCCCGCGGATATTACTGAATATACCGATTAGTGTCCTGTCTTTTCAGGATGACAGACAGAAAATAAATGATGCACTCGATGATCTGAATAACAGAGTTTCGGAGAGAATTGAGGCGGATTTTGTTGAAGTGGTCCAGGATGGCGCACAACCCCCGTCGACAACCGTAGAAGATTACGGCCCGGATATAGTAATTCCCGTAAGGCCGGGCATAACAACCGCTGAGCTCGTTGAAGAGATAACTAGCAATGAATTTGTAACGGAGATCAATACGAATTTCTTCGATCTCTTAAATCCTGACCTAGCGCAGCTTACTCCTAAAGGCGCCTCCGGCATGACCTCAGAAAAGCTCGAAAGCGTAATGAA
Organism: uncultured Planctomycetia bacterium; assembly: GCA_964556455.1. Taxonomy (GTDB): domain Bacteria; phylum Omnitrophota; class Gorgyraeia; order JABMRJ01; family JABMRJ01; genus CAZKWI01. The sequence continues at coordinate 10,391 of CAZKWI010000032.1, forward strand.
CCGTCTTAGCGGGCTTTTAAACCCGGCTGCGTCCATGGAGACACTGCGCTTCAGTGCCTATAATCTGAGGATGGCCAATATAGCAAGAGGCATTATGACGCAAAATCCCCTGTCAAAGCAGGCGTGGGATAATATAACGCGGAACAAAAACAAAAAGGTTGTTACTGTAGGCGTAAGGACTTTAGGCGAGATAAAGATGCTCGCAGAGGTGCATGAAAACCGCATGGATATCGCAAGAAAAAAACATGCGAAACCCGTAAAACTCCACGTAAGGCTCATGGTGGATGATGCCAAAACAAGAGACGATATAAACGCACATAAACACGAGATCCTGATGCGCATGAATATACATAATACCATCTTGTCTCCGGATGACATTTTAGTCATTGCCCCGGAAGAGATGCAGCCCATGGAGAGAATATACGATACCTGCAGCCAGCAGTATGGCACAGAAGATATCGCCATAATCGATCGTCTCGACGAGGACAGGACGATGTCGCCTGAAGCCTTGGAATTGCTTAATAGGATACCGCTTCTTGAGTATGAAGACGATATCCTGACACCATACGTATATGACGAGGCCATTAAGCGCATCAACTTTAAAGGCAGATATAGACTTCCCAGGATACAGAAGATAGACCTCGACAGGATCCGCGACGAGATCACCCAATACGACGCCCTCTTCACCTCTGTCTAAGCAAATTCCCTTGTTACGCTACAGGTAATATGCTATATTATATCCGATATGAAAAAGGGCACACTTTCTATACTTATTCTTCTCCTGATCTCGTCTTTAAGTTTTGCGCAAGGACCTGTCAAAAAAGCTGACCTTGCAGGAAGCTGGTACCCCAAATCCCCTGAAAAACTCTCTAAGATGCTGGATGGCTATAATGAGAAAGCCGAGCTTGAAAATATCCCTTCCGGCATAAAGGCCGTCATCGTACCTCACGCAGGCTATATTTATTCAGGGTCTGTCGCAGCATATGCCTATAAGGCCGTATCCGGCATGGAGATAGATACCATTATCCTTATAGGATTCAGCCACCGCAGATATTATAATGCGATATCTGTTTATGACAGGGGCTCATTCGAGACACCTCTCGGACCTTTACCAATAGATGAGGGCCTGGCGCAGAAGCTTATACTGAGCCATGACAAATTCTACTTTAATGCTGAAGCCTTTAAAGACGAAAACTCCGTCGAGCTGGAGCTTCCTTTCATAAGGCACGCCTTCAAAGATAAAAAGATAAAGATAGTCCCTATAGCCATAGGAGTGCAGTCTTATGAGAATGCCCGTATCCTGGCAGACAGCCTTTATGAGCTTCTGAAGGACAAGGATAAGTTCCTGATAGTCGCTAGCACGGATCTATCGCATTTTCATCCCTACGGCGAGGCGAATGCGATAGACGGGTTGGCCATCGAGACCATCAGAAAGTTTGACCCAAAGGAGCTTTTCGACAAGACATCATTTGAAAAATGCGAATTCTGCGGGATAGGCCCTGTCGTAGCTGCCATGATAGCCGCCAAAAAACTCGGCGCGAACTCCGTTGAGATACTAAAATACGCAAATTCAGGCGACACCGCGGGCAGGAAGGATAATGTTGTTGGATATCTGAGTGCCGCGCTATACAAGAACGGGCAAAAGGCTGATGATGTGGCAACGAAAGAAGAGAAGGAGACGGGCATGCTGACAGAAGAACAGAAGAATAGATTGATCCAGATAGCAAGAGAGACCATGGAAGCCTACATAAAGACCGGAAAAAGGCTCGATTTCAAAGAAGACGACTCACTCTTCAATAGAGAAATGGGTGCTTTTGTCACCATACACAAGAAAGGACAGCTTAGAGGATGCATAGGCAATATCATCGGCCGGGGACCGCTCTATCTTACGGTAAAGAATATGGCCATAGAATCCTCGACGGGGGATCCGAGATTTTCACCAGTGAGTGTGAACGAACTAGAGGATATAGATATAGAGATATCTGTCTTATCCGAGCTTGAGAAAATAACCGACCCGAACACCATAGAGATAGGAAAACACGGCGTCCTGGTCCGGAAGGGATTCAGGAGCGGAGTGTATTTACCGCAGGTGGGGACAGAGACAGGCTGGTCGAGAGAGGAGTTTATGAACTCTCTTTGCGCCAGCAAAGCCGGTTTGCCCCAAGATGCCTGGAAGAAGGGAGAGGTGGATATCTACGTATTCACTGCTGAAGTCTTCGGAGAAGTAAAACATTAAAAAAGCCAGAATAGCACATTGACTTTCTTTTTTGTGTATGATATACTTTAAACAAGTAAAGAAAGTTATTTTTTTACATATTTTTCTGTAACATTATATAAGTATTATTGTTACGAAAATACGGCTATAGGAACGTAGTAGGGGTATGTAGCCGAGTCTGCATATTTAATTATTATATGCTAACTCGGTTTTTATTTTCTGTCATTCCCGCGTAAGCGGGAATCTATCATTATTATTTGCATTAATTGCACACACTTATGAAAAGCGATAAAAGCAACAATATCATATCACTTATGTGCTATAAGCAGAGCATGCTCTGTAAGATCATGGCATGCACACTTACATTATGCTTTTTAATTACAAACCTCGCCTACGGCTATGACAAGAGCGACATTGACCACCTGAGACAAGTCAGGGAAGCCAATATCGAAAGACTCCACAGCGCATTCGCCGGCATCGACACGCAGGATGTTGACCCAATGCCTCCGCGGACGGCTTCTGTCGCAGATGCTATCCAAAGCAAGCTGGATTTATCTCTCCAAGCCGTAAAGAAGCTTGATAAGCCAACACGTGTAAGCTTTGTAATGCCGATGTATAAGGAGGAAGACAGGCTTATGCCGCCTGGCCCGGGTAACCCAAACGGGGAAGATGCCCTCAGAAAGAAGATCCAGGAGCTCGAGGGTTTGCGCGAGGTAAATGCGAACTTCGAGTGGCAGCTGATCGCTGTTGATGACGGAAGCCCTTATGCATCCTCGGATAAATGTGTAGCAGAGCTCGCGGTGGAGATCTCAGGAGAACTCGGCATTGATCTATCACACCGCATAGCTGTAGAGATAATAACCCCGGATGAAAAAGCCAGCTTAAAGAGCAGAAAAGGTGGTGCGGTCTTACGCGGTTTTAAGAGGGCCCTAGATGATGACTGGGCCGACTATATCGGCATCACGGATACGGATATATCTACAAGCTTAACCCAGACAGGCCTCCTGCTCGACCCATTGATCGATGGAAAGTCCGAAGTAGCCATAGGCTCCCGCTGGGCAAAGGGTGCGGTAACAAAAAAGAT
>CAZKWI010000032.1:13699-19748 GCA_964556455.1 uncultured Planctomycetia bacterium
GCATCATATCTGGCAAGATATACAACTGGTGCATCAGGATCATACTCTTTCCCCTGTGGAGAATAAAAGATACGCAGAGAGGCTTTAAGCTCTTCAAAAAAGACGTTATCTGGGATATCCTTCCCTACGCAAAAGACAACGGTTTTTCTTTTGATACGGAGATCCTTCTTTTAAGCAAGCTTGCCGGTTATGAAATAGAAGAAATCCCCATAGCGTGGATAGATTCCCCGGAAGCGACCAAGCTCAGCATGTTGAGGGATGCCCCGCGTATGTTCTGGGGTGTCTTGAAGCAGACGCGCCATATCATATTGAACCCCTTCAGGTCCGTAAAATCCAAAAAATTCATCAATGTCATGCTATTGACCGCCGCCGCCTTCGCGGGAATATTTACTATAAATTATCTATCATCTCTGGCAATGGGTGCAAGTTTTTATGATATCTATTTCGCTTATTACCAGAGCGGGTTTATCAATAAGTTGATAGCCGGAGGCCTGGCGTCTTCTATCATAGGCGCCGCAGCGGAACTGGCGTCTTTATATCTTTCGGATAACCCTTCACAGCACTGGAAGCTTTTCCGGCGCTTCATATCATATCTTGTCGTGAGATTTGGTATAGGGGTATTTATAGCGACCCTCTTTGCTTCGCTTGACTATCTTGTACCCGGCATGCCGGTGGTAAGAACAATACTGTCATTTACCATTGGCATGACGGTCGGCAGCGTGGCCAATATCTTTTTCCAGAGGTATTTTGCCCTTGACTGGGCGAGGCACCAGCCGGAGGACGAAGCCAAGAGGACAAGAGAGGAATATGCGCTGAAAAAGCAGTTCGGAAAGACTCTCTATGCCGTTGAGGTAAGGACCCCGGTGAATATTATCATGCATGATTTTCTGCAGAACTTCTTCAGCCCGCCTGCCAGAATAGTGGTGAATTTCGTATGGAGTTATTTCATAACCATGTTCAAGAATTACATATCGAACGTGAGAAGCAAGCCTACCTGGGACCCGAAAAATATAGTATATATCTCTATCGGCGCCTCAGTGCTTTCTTTTATCTGGGGCACTCCCCTTTTAGGCGCTATGGCGGTGATATCCACTATCCCGATCTTCTTCCATTTAAAGAGATCCATCGCGAAAGAAGACAAGGAGAATAGAGAAGGCCCGGGAAGCCCGGATAGTTCGGAAAGAGCAGCAGTAACCCCAGGCCCCACCGAAAAGACCGCAGATCCCCGCACATCGAGTGCCAGCGTGCCGCAGGATATGGATGGCGTAGTGAGGAAGGCGTTAGAGTGGATAGATGAGAATTTCCCGGATGAGCTCTTCGGCCATGGTGATGATATCCAAAAAGGTATGATAGTGACCAACGATTTCTATGTCGAAAGCGGCTCAGACACTTCAGTGAAGAAGGCTGCCCTGATATACCGGGATCCACCCGAAAGATATGACTGTTTCACAGGGGTCTGCGAGTTAAGCGAATGGCTCACTACTCAGGAAGTGGAGCACGATATAGTGAAGCTCGAGACCGACAACTGGGCTACGCATTACGGAGTGGAGTTAAAAGGCGGTCCGATTCTCAATGTCACCCCGGAGATGCGGATCATCCCTCCCGATATCATCATAAGGAGAATGCCCCTTGACCAGGATAAAATGCGAAGAGCATACGAAGATAATAGAAAAGGAATAGAGAAACCCCCATTGGCGCCTTTCGCTCCGTATCAGTGGATAAGAATAGAGGATGAAACCGGCATGGTCATAAGCGTGGGTATTGATATTAAGAACGCCGCTTACATAAAATTTTCCTGTCAGGCGGCTTTGCTTGAGGGCGGCAGGCACATAGAGTCATACCGTTCCGATATTGTCGCGGCAAAGGGTGAATTGCTCGACCTGAAAGAGGAGACCCGGAAGATAGGTCCCGATGGCTTTGTATCAAAGTTGAAAGAGGCCTCACACAGGGGCAGGGTGACCTATAACGGATACCCGAAGGATGGCAGTGCTGGTGTAAGTGAGCTTGTAAAAGAAGGCCTGATGCTGCACCAGGACATACTTTATCATCTCATCGTCAACCTGGCCTTAATGGATGAGCATATATATAACAACTACGTAACGCCCATCCCGGTGGTATTAAGGATAGGTCGGTGGTTAAGAGATGAGGACTGGAGGGATTCAGACACAGTGGAGAGGGCGTGGATAATGACCGACAGGATAGCGGATCTTGTTACGCCTGACTCAAGCTGGCTGGAAGGCCTTAACGCACAAATACAAGCCGGGATCTTTGACTTCGTTCACCATGTAGTCCAGAATATCGACATGCTGTTGGATACCGCAAGAGACGCTTTCCCGTCAGCAAAAGACGACACTACCGGCAAACCACCGACCGCGCGGAGCGCGACTGCGGACAACACAGGGTCGAAGGATGATCTCATAGGTGAAATAACAGAAATTTTTATTAGAAGAGGAGGCTTGCATGAGGATAAAGGCCACATAGCATTTCAGGCGAATTTGAGGTTTAGGATGAAGAATATTCCGCTATACGCAAAAGAAGCAGGTGAGGACAGCATACGGCTTTTTGCGACAACAAAGGCAGGTTGGGATAGATCAGGTATATTATTATGTACATTAGTATTGCCATCGACCAAAGAAGCTGTGACAAAGGTTTTAAAAGAGACTGCGGAATTAGCCATGAAGATACAAAGAGATGGCCCTGCCGCCGCCATACCGCCAACCGCGCGAAGCGCGACCGTAGACGGCGAATGGGTGGATATAGATATCGGCGGCGGAAAGACCATAAAGATAAATAATGCCGGGAAGATATTTACCAAGGCCAATTATTACATCGATCTATTCGCGCGCAATATCCCTGGGATAGTTTCAGAGCTAAGGAAGAGAGGCAATAAACTGGAGAGGGCCTGTGAGCTCTTCAGCGGAAGGGGCATCGTGGCGATAGGCCTCGCAAAGCAGGTCCCGGAAATAAAGGAAGTGATCGCGGTCGATATCCACGAGGAACCGGTGGAGAGGATCGCAGAAAACGCCCAGACAAACGGCGTGGGCGATAAGGTGAAGGCATTACAAAGCGACGCCTTTGAATTTCTTAAGAAGGATACGGAGGGTTTTGACCTGATCGTATGCGATTCACCCTTCATACCGCGCGATATGTCAAGGTTCAGCGATAGCCAATTGGATGAGTTATCCAAGAAATTCCCTGACCTTATATCCATATTCAAGGGCAATACACCGGACGGCAGATACTATATAGACAGGCTGATCCTGGAATTCGCAAAAGAGAAACTGAATCCGGGAGGCGCCATTATATTCACGCAGGGAGACTTCACGAACGCGGAAAAGAGCACATATTTATTGCGGCAGCAGGGCCTGGAGCCTTTACGTATAGATGGCAGCCAAAAGCCTTATGTCGTTGCTTCAGAAGAAAAGCTCCTTTCGAGCACTTATCTTACATCATCACTTAAAGACTATATTGAGGGCCTGGAAACAGGCATTGAGGGAGTAGATCCCTACCATTTCGCGGCAAACAATGATGAAGAACTTGTCTTTCACGCATTAGTTATGGGGGCAGTAAAACCGACCGCGCGGAGCGCGACTGCGGATAGGGCACCGGACAAGAAAAGAGTACAAAGAGAACCGTTGCGGATGACACGCAGACGGTTCAACAAACTTCTATCTGCAGCGACATCAGGCTTGTCAATCAATCCGGCGGATATAATTAGCGGGGTTACAGAAGAGAAAAATATAGTCTCTATTCCCGATGATACTCTAATCGATATTCTTTTGCGTTATGTGAGCAGAATGGGAAACCGGGGTCTATTTGCAGAATATATGACGGCACGCGACCTGCATGCTTTTCTAGAATCAGAACGGCCCGTAGTGCCGCACGATATAGAGGACATGGTGCACTTCATAGGAGATGCGTATCAAAGAGAGGCAGAAGCGGATCCGGAATTTACTGTGATACTTAACGTAGAAGAACTCGAACGGCTCGAAGCATTTTTGACAGATATTACAAGAGGCGACCTGGAAGAAAACGGACGCAGAGACAGGTTAATGGAACTCTCAAGGTATCCCATGATACAAGAAAAGATAAGATCCCGTTATGGAGATTCACCTTCACCTGATGAAATAGCACAAGGAACACGAACATTTTTGTGGAATTTGCGTCAGCCTACAAGCAATGCAAGAAAAACAGCGGAAAGATCGCCGGTTTTAACGAAATTATTTACAAAAAGATTTCCACATTTTCATTTTGATACAATGTTAAAGCGCCTTATGGACGAAGGCCCACAGTTTCTAGTTAAGGAAAATTGGTTAAAGGCACATGCTGCTTATTTTGAGCTGCGTTATGCATTACCGCTATGGAGAACTGCATCCAGAAATATTTCTGGAGAGCATATCCAGAAATATGTCAAAGACGCTGAAGGTTTGCTGGGCAGGCTAAGTAGGTCCTTGAAAGGCGATGTAAAATTATCGGCAGGTAATATAAGCGATATAGAAAAACAAATAGCCTACCTACGTGAGAAAGTAATGCAATTAATGTGGTCATTCCCCGCACCTGCAAAAATAGGCAGAGGCAGTAAACCAGGTGAACCTAAGAAGAACGACACGGGCCGTACAAAGAAAACGCACGAATTAAAACTAAGCCCAATAAAAGCGCAAGAGATGCTGGCGCAGAGCGCGAGGGAAATACTCAGTATAAGGAAAGAGTTTGCGGATCTTATGCGCGGCAATGAATATCTACTGCGCGTAAGCCGTGGATGGAAGGATAATTATCCGGAGCAGTATAAAATGGTAATAGAATGGTGGGAAGTACTGGGTGAGGCATTCGGTGGTATAGCCACGTTTGAGACAACAGTCCAGCTTAACGGCAGCATAGATCTTGTGGATATCACCTGCACACAGCCGGATGGTACAAATCAGAGCTCAGCTGTGCGGCTGACAGGTACGCGGGATGTCGGGCCGCGGCTCCTGCGGGTATTAAGCACTGTGCTTGTGGCGAGTAGTGTGCCGGATATAACAGGCAATAATGGCATAGGCAGCCATGAGGATATGCTCAAGTTTATAAACGAGCAGATATTCGTATTGACAGGGATCGAAGACTATATTGACGTAGATAATTATAATCCTGACACAATAGCAAACAGGGTGAGGATCATAGAGCTCAACCTGCAGCCGATAGAAAGGGTCGATTTCGACACCCAGATGGAGTTAGACATGGCCATTGAGGCCTTGAGGTCGGTGTAGCTTTAATAGTTCCTGCGTGCGGCGTATGTGAAAGGTATAAAATAACTCTTCCATGAGTTTTCAGAAGAGGAAAATTGGTTTGTTCCGAAGAAGTAGTCTGCAACAGCTTCTCTTAGGCGGGCAAGTTCCTTGCGTCTGGGATAGGTGGTAGCCCCGTCCAGCGCCAGATCGAGAAGCTCCAGGGCGCGATCGGATGCTCTTTGAGAATATGAAGGGTTATTCTTTTTCTGCCAGCTTAAGGCGCGCTCCACTTCACTGCCGATATTAGCCATCTGTTCTACGAACGGCAGCTCTTTCCAGCGGCCATTAGCAAGGTCTTTATGCTGGTAAGTCACTTTTTCACCCTTTTTGCAACTACCTCGAGGATCTTTTTGCGTGTAGTTTCATCATCGATGCCGCGGCTTCTATTGCCTTGGGATGGGCGCATGTTTATCATGGAGTCGAATTCGACAAAGTCCTCACCCTCCATTTCCGGGTAGAGATTGATGCCCCAGAGGTCTTTCTGTTTAGACCCGCCTTCAAGCAATAGGGCCTCAAGGTCCGAATGCAGCTCAGCATCTAACGCAACGAGCTCTTTCTGTATGTCTATAACACCTTTTACCATATCACCAAACGTGGCAGCGGCCATCTCTTTTAGCTCATTTAGCGTTAAAGTCTCTTTTATTACCTTCATTCTGGCAGATTTTTTGACTCCTTGAGCCTGATTATACCCCAGATGAGAGGCTTTCGCAATATAAATTTTACTGAATGTATTAGCAAGATGAAAATGTCCGGTTTCTACCAAAGTTAAAATGTCCGGTTTT
>CAZKWI010000033.1:0-19718 GCA_964556455.1 uncultured Planctomycetia bacterium
AAGTGGGAGGCTAAACCCTTGAAAGAATTTACACAATTTAATTGACATTACCTTATAGTTAAGATCTAGACCTGACATTGCTTTGTTAGCAAAGCACACTTTATCTCGCCTGCCTTTGGCCTTTTTGGTTATATTTTGGCTCATGTTCTTTACATATCTTCTCTTCAAGTTCCTTGCGGCCTAGCTTTAGAGGTAATACGCTAACTTCGAATTTACTCTTAAACCATTCTTCAACCTTGCATTCTATATCTTTAGGGAATTTCTTCTTTGAACTTGCTCTTTTATAGCCAGGGGTATTAGAAAAATTTACACTCCCTACGTTTCTGCGTAGCGTATGGTGACGGGTATCTCTCATATCTTTTATTCTCCCTCTAATATTTCCCGTCTCACCAACATAAACTAGTTCTCCGCTCTCAAATATAACATACGTCCCGGGTTCGCTAGGTAGCGCTTTTATCCATTCTGACTCTAAAGTTACTTTTTGCTTATTCCGGGGATTTATAAGTGCCTTCTTTGTCTTTTCTAGATAAGCTTCGTAATCTTCAATGTTACACATGACTTTACTTTCTATGGTTATGCAATTGGTATCCTATCCCGGTTGCTCCAAGCCAGCCAATCCTTATGACAAATATTTTCCATCAATTCATGCCCGGAAATGGGCTTCGCGCCCACTACCTCTTCCTTCCCAACTTGTATCCATGTATCACCCTTACCTTCCGGCCCCAGGCTTTCTTCATTATGTCTATAATATGTAGTCTCGGAATGCATGGAATGGTCGCCATTCCCAGTAAAATAGTACTGCTGCGGATCACACACTTCTTTTATAATGGTGCCGCCTGGTTTGACATAATACTTGATAACATTCGCCATGTATTTATTATACACCCCTATAGGAAGGCAAAACAAGGGCATTTTTCGGGTCAAAAAGTGGGGATTTTGGCTATTTTACCGTGCTCAAAACCGGTCTCGAGGCAACCCGGCTCAGTCATTTACATATAGCAGACTATAGCCTCTCATGATACCATCGCAAACCATCTGGACTATGTTACCTGGATCACCGTGGCTTCGCTTCTCGAGGGACATATAATAGCTGTACCTGTCTTCTATTCTTATGATCGCAGGCGCAAGTCCGCGGCTTAAAAGCTGGGTAACCATAAGGAGCCTGCCTACCCTGCCATTACCGTCAAAGAAAGGGTGTATTATTTCAAAATCATAATGGTCTGCCGCGATCTTGCCTGTAGGGTCCATGCCATAGTTATTTATCGACTTTACCAGTTTTGACATCTTTATAGGCACATCCTGTGCCGAGGGAAGCTTTACATCGCTATTGGTCAGGTTCACATAACCTGTGCGGTACTTGCCGGGGAGTTTATCATTAAAATTATACATGATTATCTCATGGAGCTTTAATATATAGTCTGCGTCTATCTTAAAACCCTGGCGTACATTATCCAGCATAAATTGCATGGCGTTTTTATGATTCACAGCCTCAAATACCTCAAAGAGCTCTTTTCCTTTAACGGTATTGCCTGCAATAGCTTCCTGGGTCTCTTTTATGGTCATGCGGCTGCCTTCTATAGCGTTTGAATTGTATGTCATCATTAATATAAATTCATCGCGTATAGCGGCATCTGTTTTTAAGACACGTAGAGGGTCTTTACATTTCTTTTTCAGGGCCATGACCGCTTCTCTCAGATCTACGTACTCCTTGTACAGCTGGTCTATGTCCCTGGCCTGTCTCTTCTGCGGCTTTACCCTCTTATCGAGCCAACGCCATAATGTCTTATAGTCCACTTCCAGGCGCCTTGCGAGGCCTGCGCGGGATATACCGGTAGCCTTTAGTATCTTTAGCAGCTTCTCTTTGTCTGTGAGTAACGGGATTTTCATCTCTTCACCATGTATGGCATAATTGCTCTATTCTTCTATAAATAGTATACCATGTGCCATATTAATGTCAAGCTATTATTTGAATTATGGGATGGTTACCGTGCTTAAAACCGGTCGCGAGGCTCCTCGCCTACAGGGCCTGGCCGAGCTGTTCGCGGCTGCGCTGAGTATTGCGCATTTCTTCGGTGCGGGATTTCAGGTCTATTATCCTTCTTTCGATATCTTCTTCACTTATCCAGGTCGCGTCTTTTCCGAGTATAGCGAGAGCCTGCCTGATAGCTTCCGTATTTCCGCCAAGGACCTCTGCTATAAGCGTCCTTATGTTGGTGATTTCTTCTCGCAATACATCATACCCATCTATACATATGATCTCCCTGGAGGAATCGTGGCCTAGCTTTTCATTCATTATTGCATTTACTGCCAGTTCTATGTCGTTTTGGCCGCTGGCCAGAGCCTCGAATTCGTCGTAGGTGAGTACGTTGTTCCTGTTGTAGTATTTATCCAGTCCCAGGCGCTCAACATAGCTTCCTACGTCTCTTCTTGAAACCGCGGGATTGGTTATGAGAAGGACGTTCCTGTCTTTAGTGTCGAGCAGGTTGGCGGACAATTCATCGAGCATGTTTTTGTTGCGGTTGAAAACACCGGATGTAGCGAAGGTTGCTTTCATGGCGGTTGTGTCCGCAAAGGTCCTCTTTACAGCGGCAACACGCTGGCTTTGCCAGGCTGCATCTTTTGCCGCTATCGGCGAATAGAGCGCGCTTACCAGGCCAATGATCCTCCGCAATTCCCTCTCATTGAAGCTGTATTCTCTTATAGCCGCCAAGGTAGTAGTCTGATCGACTTCCCTCTGTATAGCATCCACGATATCGGCCACCTCTTCCGGCCTGTCAAAGAGAGTGTACATAACATGGTGGTTTATTATATGCTCCAGGTCGTCAATGCTTAAATCAGCTATGTCACCCAGTACCAGCCCCAGTATGTTGTTATTTTGCTCTCTTCCTGTCTGTACATAATAATTGATCATGCCGGAGGACTCGCCCGGTAACGTTATTATCCTAAGGCCGGCGAATCTTGCCTGCAGGGATTTGGTGTCGATTTCAGCGCTTTCGGTAGCAAGATACAGGGTAGGCTCTCCCCTGAAGACGCCATCCGTGGATGGTATGGGGAGCATTTGACGCCTGCACTCCGCCGCTTCGGCCCTGATCCTACCTTCATTCCATCCCTGTACTTCGCCAAATGCGCGCGCAGTATCTTCGAGATAATATTCATCATTTTTGTGTCTTATAAAAGGTCTTAGTCCCTGGCGCCTGAGGACGTAGTCTGAAAGACGGATCGCCATACCGCGTTGTGTGGCCTGGCGGGGGCCTATAGCATCATAAGGCAAACGCGCTCCTTCGGGGTTGAGAGGTTCTATGGCGGTCCTACATACTCTTTTTTCGCCCGGCCTCAGGTCAGACCAAAGCTTGTCTACCACCTCTTCAGCGGCCTTGCGCATATCTGTAAGGTTTACACCTACAACTGTGATCATGCGACCGCCCTCGCTTATTTCTACCCTGTGCCTGCGGGACTGTTTGAACGCGGTCTTGTCGGCATCGCCTTTTGCAAGGGGCCTCACGGCATAGTCGACTCTCATTATAGTATCTTCGTTAATCTCGGCCTGTGGTATTGCTCTTTTGATCGAGTCTATCAGGTATTTTACCTCTTCGGGTTTTGGCAGGCTGCGATCTGGTTTTTCTACTCTGGTATCGGTAGAGCCGATCCTGGAATATCTGAGCCCGTCTTCATCTCTCACTATGGCAGATACCAGTCTCCCATCAGGGGCCGTTATGACAAGACTCTCATCGCTTATAGCTGGGTATACATCAACGTGCATCCCGGCAACCAGATCCACTGAAGGCTCAAGCGGGCTGCTCGACATTCTATTCATATTCCTGACCTTGTCTGCCCAAGGCCCGGCCGCGTTCACTATCCTCCTGGCTCTTACCTCAATCTGCCTATTTGTTAGCATATCGAACACTTCCAGTCCGCAATAGTCCTCTGTCCTGGGACGATACATCGCCTTGTATGGTGTGTATCCTTGTAATGACGCGTAGTTGATGGTTATTGCGCCGTTTTTGTGCGCGGAACGGGCGGTCTCGAGGGTCAGCCTCGCGTCGTCTGTCTGCGCATCCCAGCATGTGAATACCGCCCTGACGTTCCCGACGTCAAGTTCCGGAAAACGCTCAGCGATATCGCTCTTGTCAAGATAGCACTTAGGAGGTGAGTACCTGGGGCCGAGCAGCTGGTATAGAGGGCCGGTTTCTTTGCCTTTTTGGAAACCCTCTTCATAAGGATACTTGTTGCCGGTTAATACCCCTATGAGTTTATAGAGCCACATGCCGATAAAGATGGTGGCGATGCTCCTGTTATCATCTTCAGTTATCACAATATGCCTTAAGGTCGGCTTAATAAGATGCGGGGCAATATCCTGCAAGGTCTTCGCCTCTTTAGATGCCTTAACAAACAACATAATATCCCTGATCGCCGATATAAAACGTAACTTCTTAAACCCTTCCCACGCCAGGATCAGGTACTTGAGGCCCCGGTGAATAAGTTTTGCCGAGCCCGAGCTTGTACCCGAGGCAAAATCACCCTTCTCCAAAAGTACGACGCTCAGGCCGCTCATTGCCGCGTCCCTCGCGATGTTCACCCCTGCAATACCGCCACCTATGACCGCGACATCTACTGTCACGTCGGCTTTCAGCCGGTCGACCATCTCGCTTCTTGTCCTGAATGAAAAATCGCTCGATGCGAAAAACTTTACCGCTTCTATAAGGTCTTCCGTAGGTACAGCTGTATCCGCATATCGCAGGAGATCGTGCGCCTGGTAGGAATTTGTGTAGGCGAAGTACCCGAGGCCGTTATAGATATGCGCGCCCTGTAATTCTGCCTGCTGTAAAAATCTGGTCTTCTCGGGGCGGTAATTGAGGTCGATAGCCACCGATCCCGCCGGGACGCTCTCTGGAGCGAAATCAATCGGTGAAAGGCCCACCTTCTCGCCTTCCTTACCCTCGCCGGTGGCATTAATGATTATATCCGACTTCGCGATCTGGCTGGATAAGGTTGCCGATTCGGGCTCCGCGCAAAGCATATTGATGTTCGCCCCTGAAGCAACCATTTTTGAGTGCAGGGTTGCTAGAAAGACCTCAGCGGCAGCGGTATCCTTATCTGAAATAACTATATCTTTGACGCCTTGCTCCAATAGCGCCTCGGCTATCCTTCTGCCTGTCGCTCCGGCGCCCAGTATGGTAACTCTCCTGTTATTCAGCCGCGGGCCGCGTGCCTTGTCTCTGACCTCGTCGTTATACCACCGGACCCATTCCTCACCCTTGCGTTGGACAGCCCTGATATTACCGCCCCGGTCTTTTACCACAAGGCTCAGTCCTATGTCAGGGTCAGAGCCCTCCTCTATTTCAGACGACTCGAGGAAATCCTTTATATCCAGCTTGTGCGGCTCCCCCAGGGTAAGGCCGATAACATGCGGAGAAAGCCGGAACAGCCTCATCAGCTCCTTCAGTTCATCTTTCGTGCCTGCCTCATAAGGGATGCATATGATATCAACTTTACCCAGCGTATTAAAAAGATAATTGTAAAGCCGGTACGTCTGTGAGGTTTCGAGCCCTTTACCCACATGGAGAAAGAAGCGCTTATCATCACCTTCGCGTGGCTTCAATAATCCCTTATTTACCGCTTTCCATTTTATATTCCCTACAAACTTATCAAGCTCTAAGATCTCTGAGTGTTTGTCTCTGTCCCTCTCATCTGCAGTGCTGGTCCTTGCTGTCCGGGGATCAGCCCTGTTATCCCGTGCGCCCGGCAAAGCGTACACAAGCCCGTCAAGAGTTCCCGGCGGCGGCTGGAGGGCGCGCTGCTCATTCGGCGTGACTACCATCACCTTTATGACCTCGGCGTAACCTTCCTTTATGACATCACCGGAAAGCGCGGTCCTCAGGACTTTCGCGTTCACGCTGTTCCTGTCCAGCGCGCGTTTCCAGAAAGGCCTTATGTCATCCCCGGGGAACTTGGCCGGGTCCTGCGACGCATGGGCTATTATGGAATCCTGCTTGTAGCCGTTTATCTCTTCGCCGAAGTTTACCACTTTCGCCAGGTCGTACGCGAGAGGATACTCTCCCCAGGCGCCGTGGTAATGAACGAAAGCGACGGGTTTTAATATCCTGTATTCTTCCAGGAGTATATCCATGCACTTCCTGAAACTCCTCTGGACGTTCCCGTGGGTTCCCATGGGATCGGCATCATCAGATATAAGAAATAGCACCGGCTCCAGTAAGCGCGGGGTATTCCCTATGGTATCCAGCATAGCATCGAGCCGCGCGATAAATTTGGCCTTATCCTGCCGTTTGAGCTCAACGGCTATATCTGCAGCGGTCTTTCCGTCATATACACAATCGAGCACCATAACAGCCGTTTTCAGCTCTTCTGGCGTAAGCTTATTTCTGTCATTTTTCTTAAGCTCATCCATTACGGCCTTATCCCTGTCTCCTGATGTCCTAAACATGTATCCGCCGTCCACAAGAAGCTTCTTAAGTTCAACCTTTATTATCGCGAGATCTTTCTTCGTGGCCTGATCCTTTACCCCCTCCTGCATAGTGTGATAGAAAGGAAGCATGAGGTTTTTAACATTGCCTTCAGGGACGCCTATCTTGGCGGCGGCATCAGAGTCCTCCTTGGATCGTATGGGCAGCTTCACCTTATGCCAGTATTGATAGCGCAGGTTTACGAGCTCCGCATAGCTCGGCCTCTCACCGGCCACCGCGGCATTCAGGTACTCTGTCATTTCCCTGAATTCCGCCTTTTCCTCGTCTGTCATACCGCTGGTGTCTATATCGCGCAGCACGTGGACAAGATCGGCATGGCCGAGCCTTTCGGCGATCTCCACCAGTCCTTCTTGCAGCTCCTCGCCGTCGTCATAAAGTATAAGTTCGGTCTCAGCTAAAGTCTGGCGTAATTCCTCCGGCATGCCGGCCGCTGCAGCGGCTTTCGTTTGTGCCTCTTCCAGGAAGGCCTTCTTTGTCATGGCAGTCCCGGGTTTCTTTTCGCGGTTTATAAAACTGAACTCTATCGGCTTTTCGTTCCCGTCGTTGCCCCTGACTACCACTTTCGCCGCAGGATCAATGCCGCAGTTGCTCAGGGGCCTCGCGCCGTCACGGAACTCTTCTTTAGCCTCGTCGGGCACGGTAAAGGGCTCTATCCCTTCCTGCTTCTCGAATTCCCAGAGATGCTTCAGGAGCTGTTTTATCAGGTCGCCCCGCACCACTTTCCCGCGGAAAGGCACCCTGATGTCGCAGTCCCATATAGCAGTATAGCCGTTGGTGGATGTTAATACCTGTATGTCGTTATTCGTCACTTCTCCGGAACCTTTCCCGGAAATGAGCGCGATCATCCCGCCTATGCATATAGGTATATCATCCGGGTGGGGTTGTGTCCCTATCACAAGCGTGGACTTTGGCAGCCTGGTTACTACTTTATCCGCCAATTGCGCAAGGGCGTATTTTTTAGCTTGCGCGGGGGTCATGCCCGTCTCTTTTAAATAACGCTGCATTCTCTTATCAGCGCCGATCTCATCGGGGGTAAGGTCGCGTATGGAACGTCCTTTATCCAGTGATATCTCAACCAGGAGGTTGACTATCCATTCTTCCGCGGTAAACCTGTGGGGGTTCTCCAAAAGGTGTTCGCCTGCAAGTTCGTCCAGCATCAATCTGGCATTCGGGTGCATCTGCAGTATGGTAGCCGGCACGAACGGCGTTATGGTCCCGTTGCCGCAGGAAGCGACCACATCCGCCTTTTCGTCACCCAGGGCCAACAGTATAACACGCCTGGCCCGCAGGATACTGCCCAGCCCCGTTGATACGGCGAACCTTGCGTCCGGCACGCTGGCGGAAGAGAAGTCCTCCTTGTTCGCCCTTCTTGTGGTGGGTGTCAGTTTTATCTTACGGGTAGGGCTGCTGAAGAATAACACCATTTCTTTTACCGTGTCGGGTGAATCGAGCTTGTATTTTCCGCTTATCCTTTCAAATGCCCTAACCACCGTATGCTCTTCAAAAAGCTCCTTCGACATATCCGCACATAAGAGCGGGTAAAATATAGACCTGTCATACCGTCTGCTCCCCGGCCCTATCCTTAAACTTCTTACCCTCTCCTTGAATTCGGGGTGCGCCTTGGCCACTGCGAGAAGCGCCTCCCTGAGTATCTTCGGATAATTCCCTTTCGCGCATTCGAGCTTTATTTCCGGAGGTTCGTTAAAACCTATGTGCCCGCCCTTATCGAGGAATTTCCTCCTGCCGTGGGAGTCCCTGGTAAATGATTTGCCGGTCTCGTCGCGCTCGTCTTTTTCATACTCCCCGCGCCCTATGCCCAGGAGCTGTATGTCTATGCCGCCGCGCCGTGCTATCTCGTTTTCGTACCAGGCGCAAAAGAGCCGGAATCCTTTTTCATCCCTCGGCGCCTCCGGAAGGTACGCATTGCCCTCCTCTATTACCGCGATCCGCCCGGATTCATAAGCCGCGGTCACGAGCTTCGGCCTGTGAGCGGGATTGGCTATCTTTTTGAAGAAATTCTTCTCCATGTAAGCCCTGTAGATCCTGGGATTTTCCATATCAGGGTAATAGTATTCATCCAGGTTAAAGAAAGCCGGCCGGGTCGAAAGGTCCATCCCGAACTCATTTACGTACCTGGCCAGGATCTCGTAAACAGGCGGCATCGTGGAGCCTGTTGCGCACCCTATGACCGCGTCGGGTTTTCGTAAAAGAAGGGAGACTATCTCTCTGGCGGCAAAGAGCGCGGCCTCTTTAAAATCTATCGTCGAGTCAAAAGGTATCCTGGAATTGCAGGGTGCCTGGAGGGTCGTGTTTATTATCAAATACCTGAAACCGAACACCATCCTCTCATACCCCCCCTGGACATCACCCCTTTTGGATACCGGCAGGTTCATGTTATTTATTATCGCCCTTGCTAGATCGTGGAATTTCAGGCTGTATGCCTCTAGGCCATCCTGGGCGGTCAGGGAGAGCTGGTAATTCTCAGCCGCCAGGGCTTCCTGCGCGGCTATCCTGACAAGTATCTTTGAAGGCCCATCTGCGGCAAAGTCTTCCCCGTTATCAAAAACCGCGTTAACGCGCGCCCTTATCTTGTCATATTCAAAACCAAATCTCTCAAGGTCCGCCTCACTCTTCAGTTTGAGGCCTGATTTTTCCTTTTCCTGGGCGGAAAGGCTTACCTGCCTGTCCACGTAGAGGTTTGCCAGGTAAGAACTGATGGCCTCATCAGCGAGCCTCTTGCTCTCGGCTTCTAACGTTCCTGCGTCAAATGCATCTTTTGTCTGGCTTGTGTAAAACGGCAGTTTTTTGCCGTCTACGGCTACCGTAAATCCTTCTTTTCGCGCGTCAAACTGCGCCACGCGGTATTTTTCTCTTTCGGGGTCGAAGCGCGCATCTGACAAGACGCACGAGAACATATAAGGCACAACCGAATTCGCAGCCGCCTGAAAATCCTCAAATGACCACCATTTCGAATTGAAGACAAAAAGGATCCTGTCGTCCCTTTCGCTAACAGTGAATCTCTCTTCTAATTCGTTTGAGTTTACAAATTCAACCCGGGGAGCGAGATCCGTGCCCAGCCGTTCGTTATATTCTTTGGAAAACCGCGCCACGGTCTCCTGCGCCATCTCCTGGTGCTTTGTAGTCCAATCCCCCAGGAAAGGCTTTTCCTTTACTCTATCCGCCTCGATCTGTTCGGTCGCCAAAAGAGCAAATTCATCGTCTGAGATCAGCCTTACGGCCTTAGCGGCATAGTCGTACATGATTATGAAAATAATACCATCCAGGGAGAATCTAAGTGTCGCGTATTTAAGCGGCGCCCACGACCAGAGTGCCTGTTCAAAGACCGGGGGTTTCTCTCCAGTCTGTTTTCTGGCCTCCCTTCGCAACGCAGCCTTTATATCATGTATGAATTTATGTTCCGGTTTTTGCTTAAGCTTAGTTTCGATATACCGTCCGAAGCCTCGCACCACCAACTCGTAATAACGCTTGATCCTGTCGTAATCGTATATATTATCGAGTGCCCTGGCGATAGCCCCCTGCGCTTCCGCGGCATTATCCTCTAATAACATGGACAGGAACCTCGGAACCCTTGCCGCCAGCTCGGGTAGTTTTTCAGTGCGTTGTGGCGGCATGCCTATAACACCGTCGTCCGGATGCGGCACAACAACAGTTGCCGTATCAAGCCTGGGTATGGCAGGAGCCTTTTCCGGAAGTATCGCGTCCCGCACCTCCCGGGCCGACTCCAGACTTGCCAATGACTCCCTGATAGGCCGTTTATGAGCCTCGTGTTTTTTATTAAGCACCCTGTTCAGGGGCTCGATCGCCCGCTTATCACCCAGCTTACCTAATGCCTGCGCGGCATTCCGGCAGACGTCGCTGTTTTCATCATCCAGGGTTTCTATTAACGGCTCAACAGCCCTTACGTCGCCTATTTCGCCCAGTGCCTTTGCCGCGTGCGAACGGGCAAAAGGTGACTTGTCTTTCAATGCCAGTATCAGCTCGGGGACGGCAGGCTCACCTATATTAATATAAGCTTCGGTGGATACGCCAAAAACACGGCTCTGTCTTTCCCATATATCTAATATAGGGCCTACGGCCCTTGCATCGCCAATTTCACCCAGGGTCTTTGTAACCGCTTGGCGGAAATCCCAATCCTCAAGCTCAAGCGCCTCTATCAATACAGCTACGGCAGGCACTCCTATCTTTTTTATGGCGCGCCAGTTTTTCTTTGCGAGATAGTAATGAATTCTATCTGGCTCCTCCGTGAGCTTAGGCTTCCAGTTCAGGGCGTCCAAAGCCTCCGCGGCTGCCATGCGCACTTTAAAGCTTCTATCCTTCAGCATCTCTACCAACTGCGCCGTGCCATTTTTATTGCCGACCTTGCCTAAGGCCGTCGCGGCTGCCATGCGCATCTTGACTTCCTCATGCCCTGACATCGAGATCAAGGCGTCTGCGGCTTTCGGATCGCCTATGTTGCCCAGTACTTCGGGAATGACGCAAACCTCATGAATGCCCCAGCCTGATAGCTGCATCGCCTTTATCACAGGCTGTGTGGCGCGCCTGTCGCGGATCTTACCGAGAGCACGCAGCGCGTCCAGCCTGGTAGCGCCGCTATTCTTCTCAAGTTCAGCCAATAAAGCAGGGACGGGGTTTCTGCCGCCGATCTCGCCCAGAGCGATCACTGCGTACTTGCGGGCTAGTTCAGTGTGATCATCGGATTCTAACACTGCGATCAGGGGCCTTACCGCCCTCTTGTCTTCTATCTCTCCCAGGGCTATTGCCGCAAAGCCGTTCTTTCTCTCCTGAAGGCTTCTTATCAGTGGTAAAACTGCCTTTTTGCCCTCCCGGGCCAGGGATGCAGCAGCGGTTTTTCCGCTTTGCGGATCTTTTTTTCCATCCCAATTCTCTTCCAGCTGTGCTATCAGAAATTCCGTTCTGTTCGAATCGCCTATCTCGCCTTGAGCCGCCGCGACTTCGATTTCACGCTGGAAGCCTTCCTTTTGCAAGCTTTCGACAAGCTGTCGCGCGCCGCTCTTTGTCTGCAGCCTTCCTATGGTTCCGGCTATCGCCTTTTTCATTTCCGGGGTCGCTATCTTATCTATCTTTTTCAGTAGTGACGCATCGTCGATGGTCTGTATTATAATTATAAAGCGCTTTTCCGCAGCATTTCTGGTCATTGCATCGTATGCTGAGGCTGCTTGCTGATTGGCCTTATTGTCTTCTGCGTTTTGCATAACGTTCCATTCAAAACGGCGCGCTTCCTGTCCACGCACACCTAAAAGCTTCGTAAGCACATCTACGTGGTCGGTTGTCTCCGCCATTCTCTTAAGCTCAAAGAGCGCGCTTACCCGCACATTGCTGCTTTCATCATCCAGCTTCTTTTCAAGGGCTTTTATCCGCTGCAGCTGGTCGCGCGATGATCCCGCGCTCGTGGTGCTCGTCCTTGCGCTCTCTGCGGGACCCGACTTTTCCACCAGGCACATGTTCACTCCCGTGCCGACATTAAGAGAAAAGAGCAGGTCCAATCCTTTGCCCGCGCCGGATATCATCTCTCCCACGCCCGCGATGGCAACGTCGTTGCCCATATATACAGGCATGTTTAAGTGCTTCGCCAGCTTCCCCTTCAGGTCATAAGATGTAAGCGGCAGGTTATAGGCGAGTTCCACAGGGCCCTCTTCTTTGAATACTCCGGGCGCGGCTATGCTTATGAAATCCACTTCATCCAGCCCTACAGTGCTTATCAAAGAGACCATCTGGTGCAAGAGTATTTCGCTTAAGGACTCGTGGATGTCCCTGTCTATCAAGCTCTCCAGGTAATTATCCAGGCCGTAAGGCAGATCGTTGAAATCCATCTCTTTGGCTTCCACGGCCGCCGGGATCTTCGCGCTCAGGATATCCATCTGCGCCCTCGCGGATATGTCGCCTACCTGTATATCATCAGGAAATACGAGAGTCTTTACGATCTCGCGCTCTGTCTCCATCGTCTCCAGGTTCACAAGCGCGGCTCTTATATTGGTCCCCCCCAGGTCTACCCCGATGGCGTATTTTTTGGCGGGTTTTGCCGGCTTGCTTGCGACATACCTGGCATAGCCGACAGCACCCACTATGGCCCTTTTATCACCCATTTCCGAAAGGACGATCTCTATTTTCTGGCCTGGTTTTGAGCATCTGTTAACCCTGGTCTGCAGTTCTTCACGGTAAAACTCACCACCACCTTCAGCGGCACCACCGAAGAGGACCGCGCGTACGCGCTCAGCTTCGGTCTGTTCCGCCACTTCAGCGGCCACAGTCTCCGCCAGCCTGTCTATGCTGTTCAAAACCACATCAAGACAGTATTTATCCTCATCATTTCTTGCATCAGGTACTTTGTCCGCGGCGGTTTCAGCGCGCTCTATAATGTTCTGGCTTCCAACCTCCGGTAACGTGCTCGCAGCACCTTTTATTTCCAGTAATCTCAGGTAAGTATTCTTCAGGCCTTCGCCGGAGACCACTTTCTCCAGGAAAACCTTCCCGTCGCCATACGGGTCATCGACAAGTCGGTCGGGGTTGGCGCCTATCTCGAGGCTGGTAATGGCATAATGCGTTTCTTCTTCGAATATATCATAGCCTTTAAGGTCTCTCCATTCTTCCCTCACCATTTCTCTGAGTGTCTCGTGTTCCACGGGGGCTTGTTCTGTCCTGCCGGCATCCATTAGATCCAGCTGGGCGCGCCTGTAGGCGTCTATCCATATATCGAGATTTCTTCTTATCTCGTCGCGGGGATAATCCTCTGTCTGCTGCGCTATCCTCCGTACTATCCTCGTCCTGGCCCATTCCCGCACTGCGTCTGAGTCATAGAAGAGTCCCGGGTTAGCGCCAAAGTGCGAATACGTGGCTATCTGGTACTTACCCGTATCTAAAAGCTCTGTATACTTGCCGTTCTTCCTTGTAAGAATGGCTACGTAAGGCCGCCTTGGAGCATCCGTGTCAAATTTCGGCACCAGCACTATATAGGATGTCTTCCTGCTTTTAAGGATATTTGTAAGGCCCTTTGTATGGAAGCCCCCTGTTATGAGCGCGGCCGCCTTCCGGCCTTCTTTTCTCATGGTCTTTACGGTATTATCTATAAGTGCCCTGTCCCTTTCGCGCGCGAGGCGGTAGAAATGTACGGCTTCATCTATAGAGTCAAAAACCCCGGAAAAATGCTCACGCTCCGCGTAAGAAGCCGCCTTCATTTTTCGTAAGAATGTGTCGAACCTGTCAAATTTAAGGTTTTCGATATTCTCCAGCACCCGGTCAAATCTTTCGTTCGTGAGAGATATGCCAAAGAGGCTCTTTAACAGGCGCGCTTCCTTGAACAAAACGCGCAGGGTACGCTGGTCAGGGTTTTTAAAGAGAGAGTCTTTTATACTGTCTTCAAGGCCCTCAAGCTCGCTGAACATGCCCGCGAGGTCAATTTCCCGGTAAAAAGATACGTATTCGGTGTAAGCCAGGAGGTTTTTGTATCTTTCTCTGTCTATCTTGCCGGCAAGGCCTGTTATGTACCTGTGGAAGTCCGGCTCTTCTATCTTTTTTAATTTGTACTGCAGGCTTTTGTAGAGAAGCTCTTCGAGTCTTTTCTTGGGGAGGGTGCGCTTCAGTTCGCTTATGAGCAGCTTGCGCTCGCTGTTGGCCCGCCTGAAGTCTATCGCCTTTTCCATCTCCATTGACCGCGTCAGCTTTGAGAGATTGGTATAGCGATCCCCAGGTGCGTGCTGCCCGCCTATGCCTGACATATATTCCCAGTAATCTGCAAAACTTATCTTCCCGGCTTTGTACCCGGAAGATTTTATTTCAAGCTCCTTCACGCTGTCAGGGTAGATCTTTTCCGCTATCTCCTCAAGCTGTGATATCAGGGTGTCCATGGCCCTTACATTTGCGGCCTTCTTCTGGATGTTGCCGCGGAAGCTCTCGAGGTGTTCGGTGTATAATTTATTATCTTCTATACCGTAGAGGGCAATGTCCTTCTCGTTTACTATGCCAAAGAACTCCCCCGCCGAAAGCTCACCGTCTTTCATGAGGGAATCCGCCACGGCCTCACGCACATCGCTCACCGGGAATACCTTCAGAAGGGACGTGTCTATGTAGCCTGCAGAGCCTTCCAGCGCCACCAGTGAAAGGTCATACTCTTTAGCCAGTGTACCCAGGATATCCACTATGGAGTATTGCGCCGAGAGAGAATCGTGGGCGTCCTGTATGTTAATTATAAGTTCATCGGAGCCCTGTATATTGATCTCTTTTGCGTAAGCCTTCTCCTGCGGTATGGCCACTTCCCTGTCCTGCGTTACAGGCTGTGATACAGCCGCGCCTTGAGCCCAGGTAACCTGCTGCCATAAAAAGAGTACGGACATAAAAAAAGCCGCGGTCCTCAGCCATCGGCTGAATCGCGGTTTATGGCGACATCCGGCATTCGTATTAAACGTCAGGTCTTTGCTCTTGAAATCCATGCTCACACTTTCCACACAAAAGCAGCTCTTTCATCGCACGAAACTTATTTTATGTCATTAGTAACATATATAGTATATCATATATAAATGTTGTTGGAAAGGAAAATAACAGGATTTTTTAATTTCTAACACGATTTTCTTGCGCTATGAGTAAGTCTTTAATGGTATGTTTAACTACGAAATAGCTAGAAAAGGTATAAATCTTGCCTAGTAGACAAAACTATGGATTGTGATCATCTGATGTGCTCAAAACCGGTCTCGAGGCGCTTGAAGGCTAAAGACTAGCCTTTCTTTTCTTCCGCAAGACTCCCAGGCTCTTAAGCATATCCTCTGCCTCTTTTTTACCTTGAGGAACAAAAGCTATTTGAAAATGTGAGAGATAGTCGGTAAGTATATGAAGGTATGCTACATTGTATTTATATGTAAATTGTCCATACTTTTCTTTTATGGCATCCTGATGGTGATATTCCAGCCAATGCTCATGCGATCCATATTTAGGAAATGAGCTGTCTATCCACTCGTGGACATCTTCGGAGCCATCGTTCCAAAAAAATTTGTCTACCTTCATGTGATATTCTTTCTTCACAGCCTATCCTTCCAGGTAATTTATTACTGATGATATCAGAGAGTAATTAATTTTCTATGTAAACCTAGATTTTTGAATCTTATTGCTGCTGATATGTCACTCACATTGAAATCAATAGATAGCTCCAATGCTACCTTATATAACACAGCCTCATTAGTTCTGTATTTCTTCCTGTCTACTTTTTTATAAACTGCAAGTGCTTGTTTTTCAAAAGATTCGGCAGGCATAATAATTGCTGAAGCTAAATATTTTGCATTTCTGTCCATACGCCAATAATTACTTGTCGCTATCTTATCATAAACCTCCAGGTGTTCTTCCAGATTATTACAATCCGCATACACGTCGCGATGAAGCATAAAATGAGCGACCTCCTCTGCTAAGGTAAAACGATATTTTCTCTCTTTGCGATTCATGAGATAAGAATCAATGTATATTGTCTTACCTTTCGTAACAAACGCCTCTATGCAATGGTTCTCAATTAAAGAACCAACGCCAACAATTGCCCAACCTAGTTCTTCTTCAATAATAAACTCGATATCTACCTGGAGATTATTGCAATCATGATATTTTTTAATAAAACTCTTTGCGATTTCTTCTAGGGTAGGAATATCGTAGAATTTAATTTTGGGTTCTTTCATGCTTACATCTTCTTTATATCTTCTATCAACTTTTTGATTTGAGATTTTGTTAATTTTTTGTTAGCCACGGTTCTTAGCATTACCGGAGCTAGCGATTGATCATTCATATATTCTGCGATATCAACTGGCAGCCTTTCGGGCATATCTGCAGCAGCAAGATCAAAAAAGTTATTCCACTCTTTTGAGTTTTTTTTAAGACCGAGTTCTTTTGCGATACGATAAAGCACACCTTTTTCTCTTGGCGGGTTAATCCTTCCCGTCTCTAGATGGCTGAGATTTGATGGCAGCCAACCTACCTTCTTCGCAAATGATCTTAGACCGTATCCCTTTTCAAGTCTTAGTTTTCTTAAATATACACCAAAGGATATCTTATGCATTTTTGTCACCCCCACCTTTAGTTTCTAAAATTCGCGCTTTATTGCACCTATTTGTTGTATGCTCTATACAACACTAGTTTACACGATTTTGCCCTGCTTGTCAATGGGCAAAATCTTTCTTTTTAATGCTTAACGGGACAAATAAAGGATTTTGCTTAATCCTGTGAGCTCAAAACCGGTCTCGGGACATTTATGGCCAGTGGTCGGAATTTCGGGCTTTTCTTCTTAATGCACGCTCTTCCTGGAATGCTCTTTAAGCCATGAAGCGATCTCAAGCTCATCCATCTTTCCCGTAGCTACATTCTCCGCCATGGCGACCTCTTCTTCTGTGTTGGAAACTAAATCATGCCCATTAACAAGCAACATAAGGTGCATGCCGGCAAAGCCGGTTCGCTTATTGCCATCCAAAAAAGGATGGTTTTTAATAATAGAATACCCTAAAACAGCGCATTTCTCAAAGAGAGTCGGGTAAGCGTCTTGACCAAATGCGCTTGTTTGCGGACGAAAAACGGCACTCTCAAGTAGTCCATGGTCACGCACGCCATGACGACCCCCATAACGCTTGATGAGCACAGTATGCACAACAAGCACCCGCTCTATAGTGAGATATTTTACTGCTTTATTCGGCGAGTTTCCGATAGGTGGCATCGTGACTCCTCAGGCTATGATCCAACAGCTCCATAAACCCCTCATCGGCTATGCCCTGTTCGTGTATCTGGCTCATACGGTCATAGCGCTCTTTGAGTAAGAAAATAGCCTTCTCAGTCAGAATGCGTATAGGTATGCGCGTTCTTTTGTGGAGTTCGTTTAGTATCTTTTTCACCTTTGGATCTATTCTAGTCGATAGCGGTACAGTCATTTTCTGTTCCTCCTCTACAGAAAGTATACCATAAAATGTATGAATATGCAAGTTTTTTCTTACATATTCTTGCATTTGCTATTAAGTGACTGTGCTCAAAACCGGTCTCGAGGCTCTTCTATGGTCAGTGGTCGAAATTTCGGGCTTTTGAGAATACACATCATAAATTATTAGGGGTTCCTCCGTATAGGACCTGCGACAAATCTGACTGCCAGTATTCCTTGGTGTCAACATCCATTATAGTGAGTTTGCCGGACCATCCTGCTCCTGTATCTATATTCCATACATTACACGCGTGTATCGGCTTTAAGGTATCGTAGAGTTCGGTTGTTGTGTGGCCAATAAAGATATCTTTGTATCGTCCCAACTTGCACTTGCGCCGCTCTGCGTGTTTTCTCCAGGCCATTTCAAGGAGTTTTCTATCCCATACTAATGTTTGCGCATTATGGCTTGAAAGCGGCACATCCGGATCAAACCCGCCATGCACAAAGACCTGTTCATTGCGTTCGATCCAGAGTTGTCCGCCTTTTAGAAAATCGATGTGCGTTTTTGGCATGGGGCCCCCGTTATATGACGCCATCGTTCGGTTACCGCCTTGGCTTGTCCATATTTCTGGTTTATTTCCTCGCAACGCCCAGTCGAGAGTCCACATATCATGATTACCAATGACAAAATCGCAGTGCTTAATTTTCAACAGCTCATCGAAACACTCTTTAACATCCGGATACCCATCACAAACATCGCCCATCACGATCAGGCGATCTTTCTTGTAGCTGAATTTTGAGAGCTCAAAACACTGTATCAACGCTATACAGGCGCCGTGAATATCGCCTATCGCATACGTTTTCATTCATCAATCCTTCTTTAGTGCACGCTTTTCCTGGAATGCTCTTTAAGCCATGAAGCGATCTCAAGTTCATCCATCTTTCCAGTGGCTACATCTTCCGCCAGGGCAACTTCTTCTTCTGTATTGGATGCTAAATCATGCCCATTAATAAGCAACATAAGGTGCATGCCGGCAAAGCCGGTTCGCTTATTGCCATCCAAAAAAGGATGGTTTTTAATAATAGAATACCCTAAAACAGCGCATTTCTCAAAGAGAGTCGGGTAAGCGTCTTGACCAAATGCGCTTGTTTGCGGACGAAAAACGGCACTCTCAAGTAGTCCATGGTCACGCACGCCATGACGACCCCCATAACGCTTGATGAGCACAGTATGCACAACAAGCACCCGCTCTATAGTGAGATATTTTACTGCTTTATTCGGCGAGTTTCCGATAGGTGGCATCGTGACTCCTCAGGCTATGATCCAACAGCTCCATAAACCCCTCATCGGCTATGCCCTGTTCGTGTATCTGGCTCATACGGTCATAGCGCTCTTTGAGTAAGAAAATAGCCTTCTCAGTCAGAATGCGTATAGGTATGCGCGTTCTTTTGTGGAGTTCGTTTAGTATCTTTTTCACCTTTGGATCTATTCTAGTCGATAGCGGTACAGTCATTTTCTGTTCCTCCTCTACAGAAAGTATAACATAAAATGTATGAATATGCAAGTTTTTTCTTGCATATTCTTGCATTTGCTATTAAGTGCCTGTGCTCAAAACCGGTCTCGAGGCTCCTCAGGGGCTACGATCCTCTTTACCGCTTTTTCTTAGGCATAGTGACTTGTTCCTGGAAGCCTCCCGGATACATACTTATGCAGGATGCTGGAGATTAGCGTCTGATACGGCAGGCCTTCTTCAATCGCCTTCTTTTGTATCTCTTCGAGGTCCTTTGCGGATATCCTAATATTGATTCTTTTGTTCTTCTTTAGTGTAGCCTTGGCATAAGACCTATACTCACGAAGCTTCGCTCTCTTTTTCCTTACTGGGCGCCATTCGCCTTTTTCATAAGATCTCAATATATCTCGTTCTTCCTTGTTCAATCTGCCCATCTCAGCTACCTCCGTTTAAGATATTTCCTTGTAGCTTTACGATTTGGTATAATAGTCTTTAAAACAATCTCATCGTCTCTTTCGATGAACGGCACCAAATAGGCGTAATCCCTGATCCTTACTATGTACATGTGTTGTCCTTTGTATCTTTCCTTCTTTGGATGCTCTATTACATCAAGCAGGTAGCCTCCTTCTATGCAAAAAACAACTTCTTCAAAAGAGACCCCGCGCCCCCTTTTTAATCCTTCGTTTTTCTTATTGTCCCAAACGTAATATTTCATAACAAGTTTATCACATTGTGTGCCTTTTGTCAACAAATGAACGTTATCGGTGATGTATAATGTTTTACGCGGAGACAAGCTCAAAACCATGTCATTCCCGC
>CAZKWI010000034.1:0-18758 GCA_964556455.1 uncultured Planctomycetia bacterium
TTAATCCGGAGGAGTGCTATTATGCTATCGCGTAAAAGTATTTGCATTACCTGATAGAAGAAATAGTTTGACAGCCGCCGTTCACGGCGCTAAAATATAAAAAACACAGAAAGGGGGGAAGTATGTCGAAAAAAATTACAGGGTTATTAGCGGTAGCGCTATCCGTTACTTTCGCGACAACGGCTTACTGCGCGTCAGAGGAGCTCCTTGAGGGCATGGCGCAGAAGTTCTGGGTGGGCCTTGTTGATACCTTTACTGGCTGGGTGGAATTGCCCGCACAGGTCATCAAGGGTTATAACGAGGGTTTTATGGATGACGAGAACAACAAGATCCTCGGAGTGGTAGTAGGCGTATTTGACGGGCTTGGCCATTCCGCGGGCAGGACATTCTCGGGTCTTACCAATCTCTTCGGTTTCTGGGCGGCAAGCCCGGAGGACAACCGAGGTATCGGACTTCCTCTCGATGCGGAATATGCATGGGAAGAAGGCGAGGCGTACGATGTATTTGACCCGGATCTCGTTGAGGGCGGCCTGAAACCAGTGGGCAGAAAGCTCATGAAGGGACTAAGCAATACGCTGCTGGGTTTTGTTGAGCTGCCCGGACAGATAGTAAAGGGCGTAGAAGAAGGCGCGCCTGACCTGGGGATCGTAAAAGGTTTCTGGTACTGGTGGAGCCGCGAGGTGAACGGTTTTTCCGGTATAATGACGTGTGTTCTCCCGGACCATAGCGAGACGAAGGGACTGGCCTTTGACGAGGAGTATCCATGGGAAGCGCTCGTAGAGAGAATGCAGTAAGGTATACTGCTTAAATCTTTGAAATGGGCAAGAGAATTTCTCTTGCCCATTTTCACAAAAGAGAAATACCTAATGAATATTAATAAGATCTGTCTATCAGTTATCATAATATTATTATCCTTAGCTGCCAATGCTTACGCCGGCCGGCTGGGGATGCTTCTTGGGATAGCGAAGGACCAGAGCAACATGGAGAAGGCCCTGGCCAAAGAGACCAAAACGTTCGAAAAGATAGCAAGGGCGATAGAAGAGGGCAGGATACGCGCGGGGCAGACACAGGATGAGATCAGAAGAAAATACGGCGGGCCGTCCGTTGCCGTTGAAAAAAGTGACGGCACGGAAAGATGGGTCTACAAGCCTTCCGAGAAGTCATATTTTGAAAATGCTAAGATATATCTCTTTTTTAACCACGATAAAGTACTGAACAGCATAGAGGTCCTGGAATAAAAGGCGGTTTGCCATGGAGGAAGGCCCTAACCCTGCGAGTACATAATTTGAAGAGATCGCAATTAATGACAGTATGGCTGCTTCCTTTGATCGTGATAGGGGGGCTGTTCTACCCGGTACTCGGCTATCTTGTAGTGGCGATGATGGCTTTCTTTCTTACGCTGTCGTTCTTCAGGGGGCGGTACTGGTGCTGGAATTTCTGCCCCCGGGGGGCATTCCTCGACATAATCATGTCAAGATTGAGCCGCAACCGGCGCGTTCCCGCCATATTCACAAAAGAGACCTTCCGCTGGACCGTAGTGGCTCTCCTGATGGGTTTTCTTTTGTTTCGTATTACTCAGACAGGCGGGAATTTTCTGGCCATAGGAGGGGTATTTGTAGAGATGTGCCTCCTGACGACCGTGATCTCCATAATTCTCGCTGTCCTTACCAGGCACAGAGGGTGGTGCGTTATCTGCCCTATGGGAACTATTCAGGAAAGAATAGGCAGATCTGCTTTAAAAGCAGGGAGAAAAAAGACGGCGGGCGGAAAAAGGGCGGATAATACGACAGGCAGCATGAGATCCCTTATAGTCTTTGCGCTTATTTACGGCCTTCTTACGACCTGGTGGTCTATTACCGGGATACGCCTTTATTCAGGGGAATGGCTTTTTAAAAATCCCGCGGCGTGCGCTGTTTCATGGGCGCTGCTTCTTTTGTCGGCGTTTTTTCTGGCTGGCTGGGCGGCGTCGTTCCGCTTCAAGGAGTGGGGCAGGCGCCTTATAATAACGGTATTTTCGCTCATAAGCGCCGCGTATATACTGCTCTTTATTTTTAAAGGTGTAAGTATTTCTTTTCTTACTTTATTTTATCCATTCCTGCCGCTCGCGTTCATCTTTTTCTTCACCCGCCCGCACATCGCGAAACATTTTAAGAAATAGAACGGGCCCGGTTTTTTGCCGTTTTAGAACATTTGGAGGCGAAGCAAGTGAAATATATACTGACCATAGACCAGGGAACGACCGGAAGCCGTGCGGTCATTTATGACAAAAAAGGCTCTATCATAGCGAGCGCGTACCAGGAATTTCCGCAGTATTTCCCAAGACCCGGCTGGGTGGAGCACGATCCTGACGAAATATGGTCCAGCGTAAAGCGGACTATCAGTAAAGCCGTTAAAATGGTCCCCCGCGGTTCTATATCGGCCATAGGCATAACGAACCAGCGGGAGACCGCGGTGGTCTGGGACAGAAAGACCGGGGAGCCTATTTACAATGCGATAGTCTGGCAGTGCAGAAGGACCTCGAGCCGGTGCGATGAGCTCAAAAAGAAGGCTGTGTCCGCGTCTATCAAGAAGAAGACGGGCCTGCCTGTTGACGCATATTTCTCAGCGACCAAGATAGAGTGGATATTGAAGAACGTAAAAGGCGCTCTCAAGAAAGCGCGTGAAGGCAGACTCTGTTTCGGCACCACAGACTCATGGGTATTGTGGAACCTGACAGGCGGAGGCGTTCACGCTACCGATCATACGAACGCATCCAGGACGATGCTATTTAATATCAATGACCTGAAGTGGGACAGTGAGCTTACGAAGATCTTCGGTATCCCAGAAAAGATGCTCCCTGAGGTTAAAAGCTCATCCGGGACCTTCGGGGAGACCGTGAACGTTGCGGGGCTAAGGGCGGGCATTCCGATATCCGGGATAGCGGGTGACCAGCAGTCCGCGCTCTTCGGGCAGGCCTGTTTTGAGCCCGGGGAGATGAAGAATACTTATGGTACCGGCTGTTTCGTGCTTCTGAACGCAGGCAAGAAGAGGCCTGTTTCAAAACACGGCCTTGTTGTTACGATCGGCTGCGGCCCCGCGGGCGAGCCGGTGTATGTCCTGGAAGGGTCCATCTTCATAGCAGGTTCAGCGATACAATGGCTCAGGGACGGTCTCGGGATATTGAAGAGCGCGGCCCTGTCAGAAGAGATGGCGCTTTCCGTGGAGGATAATGCCGGCGTCTATTTCGTACCCGCGCTTGTAGGTCTCGGAGCACCATACTGGGACCAGGACGCGCGCGGGGCTGTTTACGGTATTACAAGAGGCGCAGGGTCAGCGCACCTTGTGAGGGCGGCACTGGAGGCCATGTGTTACCAGACAAAAGATGTTCTCGATTGCATGAAGAAAGATTCCGGACTCGATGTGGGAAGTCTGAAAGTGGATGGGGGTGCTGTGAAGAATAATTTTCTCTGCCAGTTCCAGGCGGATATATTGGGCGTGGATGTGATAAGACCCAGGATAATAGAGACGACTTCCTGCGGCGCAGCTTATCTTGCGGGGCTTGCGACCGGGTTTTGGAGGGGCGCGGCCGATATTAAGAAGTGCTGGCGGAAGGAAAAGGCCTTTAAGCCGAAGATGGCACAGAAGAAGTCAGCGGCGTATTACAACGAATGGCTCAAGGCGGTCAGGAGAACGCTATCCGCCTCCAACCGATGAAACGATATGATGTGATCATAGTCGGCGGCGGTGTCACCGGCACTGCGATCGCCAGGGAGCTCAGCCGTTACAGGGGCCTGCGTTTCGGGCTTCTTGAAAAAGCGGAAGAGCTGGCCTTCGGCACCTCAAAATCGAACAGCGGCATCATCCATCCCGGCACTCAAAATTCCCCAGGTTCCCTGAAAGGGCGCCTCTGCGTCCAGGGAAATCATTTAATGAGGGGTCTCTGCAAAGAGCTGGGCGTGGATTTTAAGGAAGTGGGGGAGCTGATAGTCGCTTTCGACCGGCAGGAAATGCAGCGCCTTAACCAGCTGAAAGTACAGGCGGAATCGTTAGGCGTCTCCGGACTTAAGATCCTGGGCGAGACCTGGCTGCACAGGAAAGAGCCTAATTTGAGCAGGGAGGCCCTTGGCTGTCTTTACGCCCCAAGCGCCGGGATAATAAGCCCCTACCGGCTGGTCTACGACCTGGCCGAGAACGCCGAGGTTAACGGCGCTGATATCTTTACGGGTGCTGCGGTGGAAGATATAAAGCCTGTCAATGGCTATGATTTTAAGATATCCACGAGCCGTGGATCCTTCAGGGCAAGTTATGTTATAAATGCCGCAGGCCTGTACTCAGACGAAATATCCGCCATGGCCGGTATCAGGAATTTCAAGATACGGCCGCGAAAAGGCGAAGAGTTCATACTGGACAAAAAGCTCGAGCATATAACGAACCATCTCCTCTTTCCGCTGCCTGCCAGGAATTCAAAAGGGATCCTTATTATAAAGACCTCTGACGGGAATCCCATGATAGGCCCGACAGCCGAAGAAGTGGGCGATAAAGAGGACCTCTCAACGACCGACTCCGGACTCAGGAAAGTCTTGAAGGCCGCGCAGACAATGATACCGTCCATTAGCGAGAACGATATAATCGCCTACTTTGCGGGCCTGAGGCCTGCGGCAGGCGACGATTTTATTATACGCCATGAGTATAATGTGCCCGGGCTCATCAATGTGGCGGGTATCCAGTCCCCGGGCCTTACCGCTGCCCCTGCGATCGCCGTAATGGTTGCCGAGATGCTCAAGGACGACGGCCTGACTATGCGCAAGAAACTCTTTTTCCGCACGCACCGCAAAAAGACCACGCATCTTTTTGCGATGCCGGCAGAGCGCGCATCCGGCTTGATCGAAAAGGACCCGGCTTACGGCGATATTGTCTGTAGATGCGAGACGGTTTCTGCCAGAGAAGTAAAGGACTCGATAAAACGCGGCGCCAGGACACTGGACGGTGTAAAATTCAGGACCCGCGCCCAGGCCGGTAGATGCCACGGTAGCTTCTGCACGACAAGGCTTTTGAAGATACTTTCTCGAGAGACGAAGCGTCCGGTGACGGAGATCACTAAGAGGGGCTCCGGGTCAGAGATAATAATGAAAGAAGGGCGCGATGCTTGAGCGGGACCTTGTTATAGTAGGGGGCGGGCCGGCTGGGATGGCGGCCGCTATCGCGGCCGAAGAAAAAGGCGTAAAGGATATACTCATCATTGAGCGCGACCGGTGCCTAGGCGGCATACTGAATCAGTGCATACACACAGGGTTCGGCATAGATCATTTTAAAGAGGTGCTGACAGGCCCTGAGTATGCCGACAGGTTCGTAAAAAAGATCGGTGCTTCAAAGGATATCGAAGTGAGCCTGAGTTCTTTCGCGGTCAGGCTGACAAAAGAGAAGGTCCTCACCTATATAAAACCGGGCTCATTAGCGAAAGTCAGGGCGAAGGCGATAGTAATGGCTACCGGCTGCAGGGAGCGCACCCGCGAAATGATACATATCGCCGGGACAAGGCCCGCGGGCATATTTTCCGCGGGGCTTGCTCAAAAACTGATAAATATCGAAGGGTTTTTGCCGGGCACCGAGGTCGTTATTGCCGGTTCGGGAGACATAGGGCTTATCATGGCCCGCAGGTTTCTTTTGGAGGGGGCGAACGTCAAGGCGGTGATCGAGATAGGCCAGAAGAGCTGCGGCCTTCTGCGTAATATGGTCCAGTGTGTAGAGGATTTTGATATACCCTTATACCTTAGCCATAGGATAACAAGGATATACGGCGCCGACAGGGTGGAAGGCGTGACAGTGGCCAAGGTTGACAAGGATCTTCAGGATAAAAGCGGTTCTGAATTCCACCTGGATTGCAATACGCTCCTTATATCCGTAGGGCTCATACCCGAGAATGAGCTTATAGAGGCCGCCGGTGTCAAGATGGATAAGAAGACCAATTCTCCCGTTTCACAGGAGCTCAATAAGACATCCATACCCGGCATATTTGTATGCGGTAATTCGTACAGGGTGTATGACATAGTCGATTCGGTCACGCGAGACAGCATGCAGGCGGGCCGTTCTGCCGCAAAATATCTGGAGTCGATAATATGACAAGGAAGCTTACCTGCATAGAGTGCCCGAAAGGCTGTGCCTTGACCGCGAAGCTTAGAAGGGGGAAGGTTACCGGGGTAACCGGGTGCGGGTGCCGTAAAGGCCGCAAATACGCTACGCAGGAAATAGAGCGCCCGGTGAGGATACTTACCTCGACTGTTCGGGCGGACGGGCTAAGGCTCAAGATGGTCCCCGTAAGGACCGACCGCGCAATACCTAAGAACGATCTAAAGAAAGCGATGGATGCGATACACTCCGCCAGGATAAAGGGCCCGTGCCGCATAGGCGATGTGATAATAAGCGGCATTTCAGGGACAAAGGCAAACCTTATCGTGACCAGGGACTGCGATTGAAATGAGGTGCGCGAGGCACGCTTATCTCTCTACGAGCTCTCTTATTTCAGGAAGGGCGTCATTAGCGGCTTTTCGTCCCGCTGCTATGAAAGTCTTGGCTTTGTAAAGTTCATACCAGTCTGCCATCTTGGGTATCGGGTTTAGCAGTATATCAGCATGTCTGCAGGTATGACGGGCGATAACATACTCGGTAGCCTGCAGACTGTTGACTATGACATCATATATATTTAGCTTTTTTCTTCTGGACCTTACCACATGCTCCGGGGACGGCAGGGTGTTTACCGCGATTATCTTCTGTGCGCCCCATCTGACCAGCACGCTTACCGGCAGTGGATTGACTATACCGCCGTCAACCAGCTGAATGCCCGGTCCGTACATGACGGGCTCGAAAACACCGGGTATGGCAACACTCGCCATTACCGCGTCAAGTAGGCTGCCCTTATCTATCACGAACTCCCTTCTGCGCCTTATATCGCAAGCCACTATTTTTAAAATGGGTTTTACGTCGGCAAAGGTCTTTCTGCCCAGATAGGTTTTCAGGAGACGCCGCAAGGCCCTCCCTCTGATGAGCCCCCTTGCAGGTATGGCCGGATCGATAAGGCTCAGGGTCTTTAGTCTGCTCCTGAAGCTGAGGGCGATCTTTTCCATTTCGTGGGCCGGCATGCCGATGGCGGAAAAGGCGGCTATTATGGCGCCGATACTGGTCCCGGCAAGCATATCTATGGGGATTCGTTCAGATTCAAGGACGCTGAGGACGCCGATATGCCCGAACCCCATCGCGCCGCCCGACCCGAGCGCAAGGCCGAGCATTTTCCTGCGTTTTATTTTAGTTGTCCTGGCCATATTTATACAAGTATACACTAACAGCAGAGAAAAAGACAAGAGGTTATGGCGAATGCAGCAGGCCAGGGTATTGCTATTTCTATATAATAGGGTATAATTGTTTTAAAATAAAAATCCGGAGGTAGATCATGCGTAGTGCAGGGATAGGTGTACTTGTAAACAAGGCTATGGAGCGAACCATGCTGATCTTGTTCAAACCATTTTCATTGAAGAAGTGGCTGTGCCTGCTTTTGATCGCTTATCTCGCCGGCGCCATCGGTGGAGGCGGGAACGGTGGAGGCGGAGGCGGCGACACCGCGCGCGAGGCTGAGGCAGCGAATGGGAAAGTTGTGCTGGCACAGTTGACCGGTCCGGCCGCGGCAGCCCCGGATGCCGCATCTTCGAATCAGGCGGCCACTTTTGCTGTGATAGCATTTACCGCTATCGGCGCCATAGTCGGTATGATAATAGTCTTTATTTTCACATGGCTAGGCGCCAGGTTTAAATTTGTGTGGTTTGATGCGATAGTAAAGAATGACGCTTCTATAAAGGCGCCTTTTAATAATTATGAAAAAGAAGGCAATTCCCTTTTTAAATTCCTCTTAGCGCTCCTTCTTGTCTTTTTCGGCATACTGGCCCTGATCGGTATATACGTTGTGCGCGTGGGAAACGCATCAGGTTTCTTTGCTGCTGAAAGCGCGCCTTCTATGGTCGAAATGGTGCGCGCGTTCGCGTTGCCTTTTATCCTGGGTGTTATCTCCATAATAATATTTTCGGTGGTTACCGCTTTTGTAGACCACTTTATCGTAACGATAATGGCGCTGGAAAGGTCTTCTTTTAAGGACGCCTGGGGTAAATTCTGCGCCATCATGAAGAGCAATTTCGGAGACCTTTTAATCTTTCTTTTTAGCCTCCTGGGGCTTGGGATACTGACCGGCGTAATATGGGTTATAGTCGCGTTAATCTGCCTCCTGGGACTCTTTCTGATCGCACTTTTGGTCTTTGGCCTGCCGTACCTTCTGCTCGTCTCATTACTGAAGGCGAACCTTATTTTCGGTATACTTGCCGTGCTTTTCGGCATCCCCTTTATTATAGCGGCGATCCTTGTCCTTGCAAGCATAGGACTGCCTTTTGCAGTCTTCTTCAGGTCATATTCACTTTTGTATATAAGCAGCATGAAGTGCGGATACTCACCTCTCCCGATAGACTGAGTTAATAACTACAAAATTTAGATTTTATCTATTGACGATTGCGTATCCCTAATATATAGTTATATTGTAACACGATAAAGGCAAACTGCCTGAAAGGGTAGGGCGCAAAGCTGCGGGCCTAAGGCGCGTATCAGACGCGTGAGGGCAGCCGGGCTGCCGAATAGATACACAAGTGCCCTAAAACCCTAAAAGTGCGGTTTTGGGGCTTTTTTGTTATTGTATAAGGAGCTGACTATGAAGACGCTACTTAAGATACTATTGGTCCTAATAATGACGTTAAGCCTACTGATAGCAACAGCCACGCCATCGCTGGCAGGCTGGGGCTGGTTTAACAGGCAAAAGGAGAGGGTATCTAACGCTACCCAGAACGCTAAGGCCTGGGTATCTGAGAAGGTCAAACAGTCGGATAATGCCATAAAAGGCGGATTTAAATACGGCTACCAGAAGTTTGGAGAGGCTGCTGACGGGGCCAAGCCATATATAATGGGTGCCGGCGCCGCCTCCAAGAAGGTTATAGACCCCATGGCCGATGCAGCAAAGCCATATATCATGGGTGTGGGAAAGGCATCGAAGGATGTTATAGACCCTATGGCTGATGCAGCAAAGCCGACCTTTGACAGTGTCGGAAAGGCTACGAAGGATGTGATAGACCCCATGGCGGACGGATTTAAACCTACCTATGATAATCATATCGTCCCTGCCGGAGAAATACTCGTAAATGAGTACTCCGATGCTGTAGAAGGGGCGATCGAGAGCCCAACAGGCGCCATAGTGGGAGAGATACCCATTTTGGGAGATGCGGTTACTGCCGGAGATGTCGCAGGAAAAGCGGGCGAGGGCGACTATACCGGTGCAGGGCTTGAGGCAGCGGGCGGGGTCGCGGGTGCTGTCGCACCTCCCGGCGGAGGTTTCTTTGCGGGTGCCACCACAAAGGCGGCCGCGAAGATACTGGGGTCATATTTGTCGGATGATAAGGAGGAGGCCAAACCCGAGGCACCAAAGAGAGCTGCGGCACCAAAGAAGGCAGCGGGAAATCTGCTCAAGGAAAAGATGGCCAAAAATAAGAGTATTTCACGGGGGTCTATAAGGAATCAATCGAGGGCAACACGCCAGCACCGCTCCATTAGGAACAGGCTAGGCAGCGTTGGATCACCGGGCGGGAGGGCTGCCTGTTCTCCCCCTGTAAGAAGGCCGAAGCCGAGTGGCTGCAGGAGCGGTTCATGCCGATAAAAAAATCCAGCCAGAATAAAATTAATATGATATAATTGTTATAATATTATGACGGTGAGATATGTTCGCTAAAATATTAGGGTTACTTTGGGCGGTTCTCGGCCTTGTGTGGCTTATTAAGCCGCAGAGCTTAAGAGAGCGCATTAAAAAGAAGATGGCCCGGAAGATAAAGTGGATAGTTCTGGGTTTTGTTGTGGTCTTCTGCTTTAGCATTATAGGCAGCATCATAAAGGCGGACGAGCTCTACTTAAAAGTAGTAGGCGTTGTCGCGTTGATAGTGGCGGCCAGGTTGATATTGCTGGCCACGACCAGGACTTCAGAGAAGATCTTCAGCTGGTGGCAGGGAAGGCCGCTTATCTTTTTCAGGCTTAGCGGCCTGTTTATTTTAATAATGGGTGTGGCGCTCTTTTTTTCATGATCAAGCCGGACCGCACATCTTGTCCGCAGAAAACGGACCGGATGACCGGAGGGAAAAATGAATAAAGGCAATAAGAATGCCAGGAAAAAGATACTGATCGTAGATGACCAGAAAGATCTTGCGGAGACCCTTAAGATGGGTCTTGAGAGGAGCGGCAAATATACAGCGGCTATCGTGACCAAGGGGGCAAACGTTGTCAGCGCAGCCCTGGTGCTGAAACCGGATCTTATAATACTCGATGTAATGATGCCTGATATGGACGGCGGTGAGGTTGCCGCATGCGTACGCTCAGAAGAGAAGCTCAAGGACATCCCCATCATATACCTTACCGGTGCCGTCACACAGGACGAAGCCCATTCTATCGGTGGCTCCAGGGGTGAGTATATAGTGATAGCAAAGCCGGTGGCGATAGAAGAGATGATCAAACGGATAGAAGAATCTTTAGGGGGTTAAGACAGACCTATGGGTGACAAGAAGAAGAGAAAAGACGGGCTCAATATCGTAAGCGAATTCATGGCCAGGAATATCATAACCGCCGGCTTGAAAGATTCTGTATACGGTCTTTCCAGGGCCATGACCGCAAGGCATATAAGCTGTATAGTGGTGAAGGACGGCGATAAGATCAAAGGGATAATCACCGAGCGTGATATGGTGGGCCGTGTAGTGGCCAAGCTAAAGAACCCTAAA
This sequence comes from uncultured Planctomycetia bacterium, assembly GCA_964556455.1. GTDB lineage: Bacteria > Omnitrophota > Gorgyraeia > JABMRJ01 > JABMRJ01 > CAZKWI01. The sequence continues at coordinate 10,821 of CAZKWI010000034.1, forward strand.
GAGACGCCGGCCGAAGAGATAATGACGCCCTCGATACTGTCCATACCCGGGGATACGAACCTTATGGACGCCTTGAAGATCATGCGGCAGAATAAAGTGAGGTCGCTGCTCGTTACTATAGGTTCTGATGCGGCAGCGGGCCTGATAACCCAGACCGATATTACAAGCGCGCTCTACAGGACGATGGTCGATAAGCTTGAGGAGATACAGACAGCTCACAGGAGGAACCAGAGGCTCCTGAAGGACAGCGTGATGGCGCTATGTCAGACGCTTGATGTAAAGGACCATTATACTGAGACGCACTCCAAGAAAGTGGCAAGGATAGCCATGGCTGTTTGTGTCGAGCTTAAGCTGACGAAAGAAGAGAGGAAAGAGGTGTATCTTGCAGGGCTTTTCCACGATATAGGCAAGATCCATATCAGTGACAGGATACTCAATAAGCCGTCCCCGCTGACCGCTAGTGAGTACAATATAATCAAGGTCCATCCTGAGATGTCCGAGACTATACTGAAGCCTATAGATGAGTTCAAGAAGCTTCTTGAGATCATACGCCACCACCACGAGTGGTATGACGGCAAGGGGTATCCGGACAATCTAAAAGGCGACGAGATCCCCCTTGGCGCCAGGATAATAACAATAGCCGATTCATACAACGCTATGACGACCAGCAGGCCATACAGGGGGCAGATGACCCGGAAGAAGGCAATAGGTGAGATAGTGAAGATGTCGGGAAAGCAGTTCGACCCAGCTATAGTCAAGGCCTTTCTTAAGGCCCTGAAAAAGAACCCGAAGTTCTAAGTAAGAACATGCCATCCTATGAATGATTTCAAAAAAGCACTGTCAAGATTCCGAAAAAATCCTAAAGTGGGCCTCGCGTTAAGCAGCGGCTCGGCAAGGGGCGAGGCGCATGTAGGGGTTATCAAGTCCATTCTTGACCACGGTATCCCGGTCAATATGATTTCCGGCGCAAGCGCCGGCGCTATAATCGGTGCTTATTTCGCATCAAGAGGTAATGTAGACGGGCTTGAAGAAATTATATACAACGCCAATCCCAAGCAGCTCATGGATATGATGAGCCTTGACCTGGCGGTTAAATTCAAGGGTTTCATCGGCGAAAAGAAATCCTTAAAATGGCTCAAGGAGGTGCTTGGAGGCATCTACTTCAGCGATCTTAAGATGCCGCTCGCAATAATAACCACCGATATGGATAGCGGCGAACAGGTGGTGATCACCAAAGGCTCAGTTCTAGAGGCGGTCAGAGCCAGTATAGCGCTGCCTGTCCTATTCACCCCTATAAAGAGCCAGGGCAGGTTCCTTGTGGACGGCGGTTTTTCGAACCCGCTGCCGGTAGATACGGTTAAGAAGCTGGGCGCCAATTTTGTGATAGCGTCAAACGTCGTAAGGACCCCGGAGATCGCAAAGCGCGAGTTCGCAAGAGAGAGAAAGACCCAGAAAAGCGGCGTATCGAATATGATCTTGAGTGAAGAACTTGAGCGCGCGAAGGAAGAATTTGTAAAATGTCTGGACCATTTTGCAGATGAGACCCCGGCTAGCAAGGTAAAAGAGATACCTAATATGTTCAACGTCCTTGTCAGCTCTGTCTATACTATGGAATATGCGCTCGTCAAGGCAAAGATGAGGCAGGCGGACCTTACCATATCTCCGGATATACGCGACGTCAACATGCTCGATTTTTTCCGTGGCAGGGAGATCGTTGCGAAAGGGTACGAGGCCGCTTCGAAGAGACTCGAGCGATTTATCAGAGGCATAAATAAGTAACTTCCCGCCAAAAAAGACCTAAGCATCTCAAAATTTCCCCTAGTGATAAGGTGTTTTTTTTGCATTATTTATTAATCGAACAGAAATTCAGTTTTTTTATTGATATATAAAAAATTTTGTGCTATAATAAAAATACCAAAAAACCTTTCCCAGAACCTTATTAAAAACGGAGGCGCCCATGAAGAAGATCATTTCAGTACTTTTAGTCATGGTATTGTCAGCAGGTTTTTCAGGACTTGCTGCGGCAGGTTCAACGTTCAATATCAAGCCCAAATTGACCGTTACGCTCTCACCTGAGAAGGATAAACTGCTCGCTGTTTATGAAGTCGAGAACCTTACTTCCGGGATAATAACGCATTCGCAGGACGATGAGTACCGTTATGCCATAAACCTTGTCTATTCAGACAATGGTTATGTCGAGGTCGCGACCGGAAACATGGATAATGCGTACAGCGCGAATGTATCACAATACCTTGTTGGGGGATCTCACGCTGTTTTTGCCGTAAAAGAAATAGCCATAACTCAGGAGATGAAGGACAATCCCGGGTTTTACAGGATGTTCTTAAGTGCAAGCGGGCCCAACGTTTATCCGGTTGAAACCGTATTCTACATACCGGAAGGCCTGGATGCCTATGAAGAGAAGAATATCGAGAGCATTTATGACCTGGTACTAGAAACCAGGACACGGCTTGAATACCTCTTTTCCCGGGCAATGCCTGTATTGAGACAGGCGCGAAATTATGCCAGATATGCTTATGTCTACGCATATTGGGCATACCGGTATGTCAGATAATTTCCGCGGTCACAGTTTTTTTTCACCGAGTGAATGCGTAAATCAGGAAATAGCTAAATTATGAAACAGACGAAAAGCCTGGTCAGTGCAGATAAAGTGCCGGCCAGGCTTGCTTTTTTATTTATTTCGTGTATAATAAATATAATAAGGAGTAAATATATATATGAGCATCTTTTATGATAATTACAAAGAGTCTCAAAAGCTCTACGATGAGAATAAAGAGGCGTACCAGCTCGAAGATGTGAATGATCAGCAGGAACCCGCTCAGGACGGGGCTTTGCCGCAGGAACCCGCGGGAAAGGGCCTTTTTCATGCCATGCGAGATGTAATTTCATCCGAATATCCCACAGAAGCAGAGCGCGTGCTCCAGAAGAAGTTTAAATTGCTTCTCGCAGAGCTTAAGAAGGCACTTGAGCTGCAGGGTAAGCTTTCGGCTCAGGTCAGGAAGAATGCCGAAGAGCTCAGGGCCGCCAGAGGCCTTCTGTGCGAATACCGTGAGAAGGCGATCCGCCTGGAGCAGGAGAATGCCGAGCTGAAGACTTGTCACGCCGGCAGAGAGAAAATATTTTAATCCCTGCTTTGCTAAGTATCCGCATACTTAGCTTCGCAGGCGAACAGTTCTGCGAAGCTTCCGCGCAGCAGTCTAAATTATTAAAAAGCGATAACAGGAGGAAAAAATGTTATTAGTAAGCATAGTGGGGCTGACATTGTTCATTATAGGTATACTGCTTGTCATAATAACCAATTTCAGGATCGCATCGGCCGGCGCTGGGGACAAACGGGTAGAACTTAATAACATTGTAAGCACACTGAATCGCCAGGAAACCCTGATAGATGAGGTAAAGACAGACCTCGAGTATATGTCAAAAGAGAACGAGCACTTTAAGGCCGACCTTTCACAGCGACCTAAGCTCGATCCCAGTGAGGCGGAGACGAAGTTCAGCGAGATAATTAACGAATACCGCCGCCTTAAAAAGAATATAAGAGAGCTTGACCAAGGCAGGATCATGGACGCGATGACCCGGTTGGAGCAGCGGATAGGCGACCTGTCCAGAGAGATGAATTCCCAGAAAGAGAGCATACAGTCCAGCCTTGACATGAAAGACAGGCGATGCAATAACATTGAAGAGCGTCTCCAGAAGATGAATTCCGATCTTGCGACAAACCTGATGGATGCCAGGTTCGATAAAGAGGTCCTGCAGAACGCGCTCGAGGGCAGTAAGACCTTCCGGCATGAGGTAAAAGAGAATTTCAGGGCCGTGAATTCCGAAAGGAACGCCATTACGGCAAGGCTCAATGAGATCGCCAAAGATACAATGGAGTTCAAGAGAAGGATGGAGAACGCGTCGCTTGACGTAAGGTCGAGCAAGGAGGCCGTAGAAAAGGCGCTCGAGAAGAACAGGATCTTTAGGCAGGAAGTTAACGATGCCCTGCAGGCAAGGGTCTTTGAGAACATGAAAGAGAACGAGGTGCTGAAGCAGAAGCTCGATAGCATATTCTCCGGCATGGATTCGAACAGGCATATACTGGACAACTCGATGGAGCATAACAGGATCTTTAAGCAGGAGGTCAGGAACTTAATGCAGCAGCTCTCGGCGGAGAAGGATACCATTCTGGGGAGACTGAATGAGAACGCCGCGATAACAGAAGAGCTGCAGAGAAGGCTGGATATGGTATCCAGGGAAGCGGCTAATAACCGTGATGTCATGAAAGACTCTTTAGACCAGAACAGGGCCTTTAAGCAGGAAGTAAGGGAGACCATAAAGGCGAGGCTTACCGAGAGATCCCGTGAGAATGACGCCCTGAAGCATAAACTCGGCAATGTATTTAAGTCCATGGAGACATCGATGAGGATGCTGGACAGCGGGCCGTATACCCAGACGCCATTCCCGAAAAGCGCTTACCAGCCGCTCCACGAAACACAGCCAGCGCCGTTTTCAAATAATCCTTACCAGCCGTACCATGAGCCGCATCCTTACACAGGCGGTACGGAGGACAGGGCGTCTGAGAGCTCGGAAGTAAATAAGAAGCTCGACAAGGTGCTCGCTGAGACAGAGAGGCAGAAAGAGGCTGTTCAGTCTATACTGAACAAGGAGAACGACCGCCTGGGTAATGTCGAAACGAGATTGAAGGAGATAACCGAAAGCCTCTTATCCATATCTGCCGTTAGCGAGAGTAAAAAAGAAGAGGGGCTTACCCGGGACGCCGCTCCGCAGGGCGGGGCGATCGAGGCTAAACTGGAAAATATAACAAGCGAGATCAATGGGTTGCGCCAGAAGATAGAACAGGTCCCAGGGCGCAAAAATGAAAACCCAGAAGATCTGCGGCAGCTTTTGGACAACAGCGTAGGCAGACTGAACGGTTTTGAAGAGATCCTCAACGACATAAAGGGGCTTGTATTCAGTTTTATAGACAAAAAAGAGGACAGGGAGACCATAGACACCGATATACGCAGGGCTGAGGAAGAGCTTACGCAGCTTAGAGAGAGCATATTCGGCCAGTTTATTACTGTATATGATAACGCGAAGAGCATAGAGGAGCTGAAGAGCGACAGCTAGCGTTAAGAAGAAAGACAGGATATGGCAGGCATCCGATAAAGATGCCTGCCATTTTTAATTCCAATAATCAGGGGGCGTTGCCTGTGGGCGTTCCAACGCTCTTTTTGCAAACGCCTCTATCGTAACGGCGTTATGCACATTGTCTTTTAAAAATACCCTGGCTATGGGGGTGTCATAGACCTGGACCCATTCACTATCCTTAAGGAGCTTGAACGACAAAGCATTCTCCCTGTGTAAGAGCATGATATCGGTCTCAGGGAAGTTTTCCAGGTAAGCCTTGTAGTCTTTTCTGCCGTAAAGCACATCGAAATAATCACGTATAAAGCTGTCCTGATAGACCGTCCTGTATCTCCCGTCAAAAAATACCCTGCTTTCCCCGGAGAGCTCACTTATGCAGACCTGAGACCAGTTAAAAAAGGGAAATATATTCCCCGCGATCCCGTTATCCTTCAAAAAGCGCACGGCTTCAAGCGGATATATCCGCTGGGGTATCTTTATTTTCATGGGATTGCCTTCTCCTTTATAAGGGGCCATGAGAATAAAATAGGCAGAGAGGCACAGCATGCACGCGCGAGCGAGCCACTTCGGGACTTTTCTCTCAAAGGCCATGAGCCCTTTCGTCGAAAAAGCGTCTATATATGGAGGGGCGTATGTCGCGATGATTATCACGGATAGCACCATATGTCTGTTATGAAAAAAAGACGCTGCTATGCCCGCGGCGATGATGAAAACCGTAAAAGGCGGCTTCTCCGTCTTTGAAAGGACCATGCCGGCGACCGCTGTAAGCACTACAGCGAAATAGGCTGAGTAGAAAGGGACCAGCCGCATCCTCTGCCATTCGGAGATATAGGGCCTGGGCTGAGACAGGCTTTTGAAAAGAAAGAACCACAACTCTTTACCGTAAGGGTTGACGAACGTGGCCAGCATTGACAAAAAAATAATGATGACGAGCTCTTTTGTCGCTTTTCCAGAGACCAGCTTGAAGAATAGATAAGCGGCCAGGAAGGCCAGACCGGCTATAAAGCCCCCATGGAGATTCGCCCACACGAGTGAAAGGGGGACGAGCGGCCAGAGATACGAAAGACGCTTTCGCGCTTCATATCTTTGTATAAGAAAACAGAACAGAGTAAAGCCGAGATATGTGAAGATCTGCGGCCTGGACAGGAACCCATAATTTATCACAGCGAGCGCCATCAACATAAAGGCTAGAGCCAGCGACTTACTGCGTATTTTACCGCGAATGCCGAGATAGAACAAAATGATGATCGCTATACCGATAAAGACCTTAAGAAATATGAGCCCTGTGCTCGTTGCAAGGCTGTAGAGAACAAAGAATATAAGTTCAGAAAGCCATTCGTGGTTTATCCACGGTGCGCCGAGTGCGGTGTATGAGTAAATATCGTACCGCTGTATGGCCCGCTCACGGTATATATCTCCGCCGAACTTCAGGTGTCCCCACAGATCAGGGTCGGAGATATTATTTGAAAAATAGAAGAAAGCTCCGGTTAAAAGAAGAAGGGCAACCAGCGAACCGATGAAGAGTTTCTCCGCCCGGGGGTGCATTATCTCAGCCTCTCTTTTATGACAGGGCTCTCCTGGATGCCGGCGAAGAGTGCACTCGCGGCTACCCTGTGGACTATCTCATTTGGGTGTTGATCTGCCGGGTGGACCCACAGGTCTTTAGCTTTTCTGCCTTCGAGATAAGGAAAGATGTCTATAAAATTCACACGCTCGTATGGTTCTGCGTCAACCGTGGCCCTGATCATGGCATGGATATCACGAAATGGATAAGTCTCATCTAACCTGTAGAGTATGGGGAAGCACATAATATAGGAATCTATTCTTTCGGCTTCACAAATACTGACAAATCTCTTTATGTCTTTACGGGCCGCAAGCCACCCGGGGTTGTCGTTCTCGTAAAGCTCTGTATAATATGATTCGGTCCGGCTTGAAAACTCACGTTTTTTCATAGCCTGCCAGATGAGCCTCGCGATCGAAGACCTGAAGAAGATCGTCTTAGGTGGCCTAGGCTCCCCGAGGCCCTCGCGTAACACGAGCTCCTTATGTGAACGCACGATCCCGCCCGTTGCCGGGTCTATATCAAAGAACGGCTCTTCCGCGTCGTTCAGCGTATAGCCGAAGACTATAATGTCAGGCTTCGTTTTTAAGACGACATTCTCGAGAAGCCTGAGGCTCTGTCCGGTGTTATAGGCGCTTACGCCGAAATTGAAGCTCTCGAACCGCAGTGCCGGCGAACCATATTCTTCCCGCAGCAGCTTTATGGCCCTCTCCGGATAGGTATCCTCGAACCGCACACCTTCGCCGAAAGTGAAAGAGTCGCCGAGGAAGGCTATCCTGAGAGTATCATCGGCCTTTATTATAGAGAAGCTTTCTCCTCTGAACCCCCAGGAATTGGTTATATAGCTGAGGCCGTTATCTTTGTTAAAATACCCTCTCGGGTTCCCGTCATAAGTGATATTGATCTTCGCGGACGGGTAGCTGGTGTAGCAGAGTTTTCCGTCAGGCAGTCTGCGAAAGAGAAATTGCAGGGGAAACGTGTGCGGTGAGTAGAATCTGGGCATTCCCATGACAAAAAGAAACGCTTCTGCGGCGGCAAACGCAACGAGCATGCCGCAAAGAACGAGCGCTAAACGTCGGATGGTCTTTTTCATATATGAAAACTTTCTTGGTGGCCGATCGTGAATATTATACCACCCTTTAGAAAAGAAGTGAATGACTAAGTAGGTATGAACGGATATTGTAAAATAGTCTGCTGACTTTCATAGCTAAAATACCATTGATCCTTGA
>CAZKWI010000035.1:0-18315 GCA_964556455.1 uncultured Planctomycetia bacterium
AAGTATGCTGGTCACACCGTAACTTCGGGGGGAGTTAGGAGTGGGGACTAGAAAAACACACGAAAAATCTAATAGGCCATATGGCGCAGCAAACACTGCCGCCGTATGGTCTTTTTTATATATTACTATATATCATAAGATATTAGCCCTAATTACCGCTCTATTCTTTATCTTTAACATACTAGGGGCAGACATAGCCTGGGCCATCAGGACTGAAATTGTCCCTCAAAAAGTGGTCGTAGATAGGCTAAATGGCGGGGAGCTCAATATCGATGAATTTGCCCTGCCTGAACAGCTGGGAGAGGTCAAGGCCAAAGCAAAGGGCGATAACGGCACTATTATATACATCCAGGACGCACACTGTAATTACGCCGCCCAGAAGGCCATATCGGATATCATAGCCCACCTGAACGAGGAATACGGCGTCGATCTCATCAACCTCGAAGGCGGTGCCGGCGACTACGACCTTTCGCTATTCACCGACATAACCGACAGGAATATACGAAAAAGGGTGTCGGACCACTTCGTCATGCAGGGCAGAGTGACAGGCCCTGAATTCTACGCTATAAATAACCCCCAAAAAGTCACCCTTTTCGGTATAGAAGACCCCGCCCTGTATGTCAAAAATCTCAGTGTCTACAGAAACTCACTTACGCATATCTCCGGGGTGAATAACACAGTAGACCATATCACAGCCAGAATAGAAGAGCTTAAGGGCCATGTCTACACCGAAGGCCTTAAAGTGCTCGATAGGGAATACCAAAGGTTCAAGGATAACGCTCTTGAGCTTAAGGCCTTTATAGAATATATTTTTGATCTATCGCTGAAGAAAAAGATAAGCCTTAAGGCCTTCCCCAACATAAGACACTTATTCAAAGCCATATCGAAAGAGAAGGGCATAGATTTCAAAAAGGCCCAATCAGAACGCTTCGAGCTCATAGATGAGCTTAAGAATACACTCCCCCCGAACGAGCTGGATAGGTTCATGCTGAAGACCTTTCTTTTTAAGACAGGCCAGCTCTCTGAAGCGGCGTATCATATCTACCTGAAAGAGACCTCGGTCAAATACAGGGTGGACCTCTCAAAGAGCCCTAACCTCTCGAACTATATAAGCTATATATCCGTTTACGACAATGTGGACAGGCTCAAGGTCTTTAATGAGATCGAGGCGCTCTTTGATCTTATCGCCGAGAGGGAATTCACCACCGAGACCCAGAGGACACTTTTCAGGGCCTCAAAGCACACGCGCATCCTGAAGAATATATTCAATATCCAGGCCACAAAAGAGGAGCTGAATTACTTCAGCGAGCATAAACATGAATTCAGCATTCCCGCCATGCTGGAATTTCTCGAAAAGGAGTTCTCGAGGTTCGGCGACCCGCCGCATTTTGATAATAGCGCCATACTCATAGACAAAAGAAGAGACGAGATACTGAGATTCTACCGGTTTGCCCTCGCAAGAGACAAGGCCTTCATAAAGAATATCCAAAAAAGCCACGAGCGTTTCTCAAAAGACATATCCGTCGTAGTGGCGGGCGGGTTCCATAACGACAGCTTCACAGGACTCCTCAGGGAGAATGACTACGCATATATAGCGATCCAGCCCACATTCACTAACGACCCGAAATGCAAAAACCCCTACTTCAGGCTCCTCTCCGGAGGTGTTAGCGAGATAGAAGCGCAGGTCATAAGTGCTGTCTCCGCGCTCGCAATCGCCAGCGTATTCACGGGCCTCCATGTTTACGCCGAGGGCAAAGGGTCCCGTGAGCGCATAAAAGACAATATGATCCTCGCCTCACGCATCTACGAAAGAGTGGTATGTGAAAAAGGCGAATTCCTTGTAGGCAGGCGCGATACAGAACATGATAAGGTGGACGCGGTAATAAAATTCTCCCTTGCTGGCGAGAACATCATCTCCCACGAAGTCTCCCTTAAAGATGCGCGAAAGATAGATGTCTCGGTGAATAAAAGCGATTACACGGTACTTGCGGACAAGCTGAGGATAAGGGGCGTGCCTATGGTAGTTGCCTCTGTACCGATCGCGACAGCAACTTCCCGGACAGCAACAGCAAGCGAAAGAGCCCGAACCGAAGACGCTTCGCGTGGACAGCTTCTCATGGAGGAGTGGACCTGGGAAGGCTGGTCCGCAGAACAGGATCTTGCCGATCCGGATGCGCAGGCAGTATTGGATTTTGTATCCGGTATTAATGAAAGTATGCAGTCTGCCATGGCGCAACTGCAGGCGGACGGCGAGTGGAAATACCCGGGCGTCTGCATGATAGCAACACCCTTCCTGGGGCTGTTGCTTACTTCCCGGTTCCCGGATATAGAGATCACCCATATGAAAGGAGGCGTGTATGTCGCGCCTTATAATAAAAAGTTTGAGTCTACCGGCCGCGATCATGACTGGCTCTTACTCAATATAAACGGCAGGGAATATTATCTGAGCTTAACAGACGGGCTCTTCGGCTGGGCAAGCGACAACGACAGGAAGAGGCAATGGCTCGCTGCCGCAAAGGCCCCTAATAGGAGACGATTCAGCAGAGACTTCCTTCCGCATTATAAGAGAGGGGAGTTTGACCGCCCAATACTCCGCCCGTATGATGAAATAAAGCGTTTTTGCGTTGAAAGCGTTAAATGGAACCTGCACGATGGAAGATATTCCACCGATGCGGTTATATCAGCCGGTCTTATGCTGCCCCACGTATCTGCCGAGCTTATCGAGCCCGCCTTACGCGGGCTTAGCAGAGTTGCCGGCCAGGATATGTATCTTTACCTGAGCTACATGCTCTCTAATTCGCTTTTAGATAGTAGCAATCCTGTCATGGACGAAGATGCATTCGTCCAGCTCCTCGCTTTTGTAACAGACAGGATCCAGAGCGGACAGTTCTTAGAAGCCGCCCGCGATATCAAGGCGGCAATACCCGCCGCCATCGCTACCGCCCGCACCGCGACTGTTGATGAAGACAGGCACGAAGAAGGAGATGGGGCCGGTACCAGCGCCGAGGTTGAAATAAGCAGAAGAGGTTTTACGCTCAAGGCCCTATTTCTCATAATGACGATCTTATCGGTGATATTCAGCGTAATGCACTATGACGATGAGAAAACGCTCAAAGTTTACGAAGGAATAGAGGACTTTGGCCGAAAGATAGGATCGGACAATATAACGACTTTTGCCGTAAAAAAGAAGGCCGAAATAGCCATAACCGAGCACCTGGTGTTAAAACAGGCCTCTGATGCGCAAGGATTCGAGCTCGATCACTTACAGTCTTTCAGGACAGTATGGCCGGGCGAGCAATATCTCTTCAGAATAAGATTCAATAACCCAGATCGCAGAACAAAGTCATTTATTGTAATTTACAATAACTATTGGAACAGCTTGAATAGTTTCGCATTTTTAAACGACGATTTGATCCCTGCTTCAGATACCAGCCCAGAAACCGGATCTGCAAAAATAAAGGGCTATGGCTCAGTATTTGAATTTAGCACAGGAAGGGGCCCATATGACCTGGACCTTGCGCAGGAAACAGTGATATTGCCCGGAAATATTGCCGAGAACGACCGTGAACTAACCAACCCTGAATATAGGAACAGTGCGTTAATCGGGATGAAGGCTACTATAAGTGAGATCAGGAAGAAAAAAGAAGAAAAGCTGTTAATGAAGCTGCAGCCTTTCGAAAGAACCAAAGTAAATCTCGAGCTCAACATACTAAAGGATATTGAAGATGCCGTAGACGGCCTCATGAAACCCGCCGCACCTGTTGCACCCGCCCGCACCGCGACCGTAAAGGAAACAGAAAAAGCTGTAACACAGGCCGTTATTGATCTATGCGAACGGCATGGAACTTCAGAGCCGGGTTATCAGGGCTGGCGGGATGTAAAGAGCGGATTGGAAGGATATGAGCCAGCCGTTACCGCCAGGATGCTTTACAGGCTTTTTGACGCTTTTTTTCAAATGGAAACAGATGGCGCTGATAAGATCGACGCATTTTTAAGAGCCGATGCAGGTGACGCTGCGCCGTTATTGATGAACTTTAGGCCGGAAAGCGCAAAAACCCTTGCGCAAGTCGTCCGAACCGGATCCGAAAAACGCATGGCCCATTCTCCTAATGCCGGAATTTCCGGAGAGACGGCATTTGAGAATTTCCTGAAAGAGCTTCAGACAGATACCCTACTGTTAGCCCTCAATGTTAGCGACGAAGTCGCCCGCGAATTCCTTATCAATAATGTGGAACTGGAAGAGCTTGCCCAGGATTTATATAAGTATCCTTCCGACAGGCAAAACCACGCCGAAACTATCCGCTCTTTATTGGCAAACGATAAGGAGGGGATGGCAAGATTGGTCGATCATGTCGAGGCCCTCAAATACGGCAGCATAATAAACTATGCGCCTGGTATTTACAGAGCCGCATCTGATGGCCTAGCCGCGAAACACCCTGACTATAATTCCATAAATAGTTTGATATGGGGAGATCTTGTTGAAGAGCTGGGAAAAGAACAGGATGATGCAAGGCTTCACGCGGTCCTGGTATTGGTCAGAAGAGAGCTGAACGATATATTATTCAGTTCAGCTTTACCATACGAGACGCCAAACCTTGTTGAGGATCTAAAGCAGATATTAGATTCCTACATAAGCGTCAAAGGAGACCCTTTTATTATCAGGGAAGCGTTTGACATACTATGCGGATTGGGAAGTATCTCCGAACGGGAAGAAGATTACTGGTTGCTGCAGGTTTGTAACGAGGCTGTTTCCGGGATAGATTCCATAACACTGCGATGCTGGATGGTCAAAGAGATTGCTACCGATGAGATTGTGTTGGGTATCAGGCCCACGTTTGTCAGCAGTTTTACAGAGTGGCTTTTTGAAATTACCCAGAAAATGCCTGATGCGGCGGACAAAGAGCGTGTCTTAGAGCTCGCCAGAGAAAATTTAACCGGACACCTTTGGTTTTATGAGGACCTATTTATAGATTTTGACCCCTACCATAAATTGGCTGAGGGATTGATAGAGTTGGTATACGGCCCGGAGGAATTTGAAAAAGAATTCGCCACAACCGCCCGCACCGCGACTGTTGCCGAAGGCAAAAGGATAGATGTATTTGAAGTCCTGGAAAAACTGGATGTACGGCACGGGACAAATTCCATAATCGCGCGATATTTTATTGAAGGAGACGGGGTTACGGCCGAAGAGCTGGCAGGATCGAACATCGAACGAGAGCTTTTTTACCACGTTTTCGGCGTTTCTATGGACAACTACCGCAGCCATGGAAATGATCTGGAGGCTGCGCGCCTGGCCGAAGCAAGAAAAGCCATATCGTACATCTTGCAGGAGGAATTGGGTGAGTCCGGCGAAGAACTGGTCGATAACGCGATGAATGGAAGTTACCCGGCCGGCTTAAGCGAACGTGCCAGGATAATCTTTGAAGCCCTTAATAACGGCGCGTCTCCGGGCAGGATCCAGAGGATCGGCCGCAGAGTTAATACATTGCAAGCCCTGAAGGAACAGCGCCAGGAATTGTCATACGGCATAGATGCGCTTTTGCGGATAGTAAGCGGGGAGCGCATGGCTTATCATATCCCTGAAGATCTTGTGCCGGTCGCAGCAGATGCGCTGCTCGAGCTTACCGCGAGAATAGGGCACAGCCAACCCGAAGAAACACACCTTTTGTTCCTGCCGGATGGTTCAGCTTATCTTTATTCCCAGGATCTGGTCAGCCTTGCCTTTGACCGGGAGGGCTATTCCAATAATGTAGATATGCTTGGTGCGCATTTTGTCGCTGCGAGCCTGGATAATGCCGATTCAATAGTTACGCTCGCTACCAAACCGTATCATTTTAAAGGATTCGACAGCGATCGCAGGGCTGTGATGAGTATCGCGGAATCCGGCCAGAAAATACCGCAACTGATCGCCCCCGCATTTAATACGATAGTCTTTCCTACACGGAGCACTGCCAGTGATTCAAGGATCGAGGCCCTGCGGGAAGCGATAACAAGCTATCTCGAGAGCGTGGATATGTATCATGACGGTGAAGAGATAGCCTGTATTGTTTTTGATGATTCCACGGGAGAATTCGCGCAGGCTACAGAAGATGTTACGAAAGAATTTAACGGAAGGGTGCGTTATATTGGCCTCGCTGAAAAAGAAAGGTTTATTAACGGGTTAGCCGCAAGGGCCGATATAGAAAGAGACGACACTATAAACTCACTCTTTACCTTTAACAGAAATTTCATAGGCCTTTATATGCAAACACCGTATATAACAGTGGATGATGACTCCACCGCCAGCGCGTTAACACTCACCAGAGAAGTGATAGACAGCGCTTGCCCCGCTATTACAAAAAAGATCTCCGCTGAAGTACATGATAAAGAGTTTACCGAAGCCGCAGATTTGATGCGTATAGTGCCAGCATATAAAGGCGAAGAGTATTTAAGACCTGTTATAGCCGACGTAGTCTCTGCTATGAATAACGCGGCCTTGCAGGCTGAAGCAAGGGGCGCGGAAGCGGTCATTATCGAATCAGGGCAGAGAGGAGACTTTGACGAAGGTGCCATAGGTGTATTGAAGAGATATGCTTCATCATTGGATACGGCGACATTAAATGAAGGCGCTGTTACAAAGGACCTGTTGCAGTCTGTCCCGAGTAAACTCATAACGCCTGGACTGGCTACTTTCACTACCGCTTCCGGGATAAAGGCATCTAATCCCATGCCTTTTCCATCTACTAACTTAAGGCTCAGAATGAACGATTTTTACTTAGTATCCCTTACCAAATGGGCTAATGACAATAGCAGTATTGAGACCTCAAATGTATCACTTTTGCATAAAAGGGAAAAAAGACCTCAACAGAACCTGGCGCGTAATTTTAAGTGGGAAACCATAGGAACGCAGGTCATACTCTCATCCCTAGAGAGGACCATGGTGACCTTGCAGAAAAAACAAAGCACCATGGGTAGATTGCGATATCTTGCCAGATTGCCTGTTATAGGAGGTTTGATCCGACGCCGAAAGTCTGAGGTTAAACGCGATCCCAAATTTGTATTAAAAGGCCTGATATGGCTCCTGAACGAAACAGAAAAACTTTCATCCAGTGAGTACGTTGAAGGCATCGGTTGTGAAAATGGCAGAGTATTCGAGGATTTCACAAAGATCAGCTTACAGTCCCTGATAAATTTCTGGGTAGAAGAGATGACCCGTGTGGCCACAAGTACGTTGGCGGAATTGGAATCGAAAAAGGGCGGTCTAGATACAACAAAAGCAGAGGAGGTAGAAACAGCAATAAATGACCTGAAGGCTCAATTTTACCTTGATTCAAAAAATCCAAAGGCAGAGTTATACCGCGAAGTGAGGGATTACCTTATAAGCGAGCTCAGAAAAGAGGTAAGATTCTTAGAGGCCTGGAACGGCCTGAATAAAGCGGCAAGACCCGCAGCAGCCGCCCGCACTGCGACAGCGCAGATCTCCGGGGAGACTGTAATTGAGATAGAGGGTTTTCTCAGGCAGGAGACAGGAAAGATCAATGGAAAGATAAAAGCGCTGATAAGCGAGGCTGAGATGGTGAATCCGGCGCAGATGTCCCCGGATCAATTTCACCAGCAATTCAGCTCCAGGCTTAACGGTATCGCATTAGACTATAAGGATGCGTTGCTTGAACTTGCGAGGACTCATCAGGAGATACCTCTTTTAGCGAGTTTAAAGGAAGAGCTGGAAGGCGACAGGTTCTCCGCGCCTGTGGTAAGACAGACGCTGACCAAAGCGCTGCTTGAAGCGGAGACGCCCAGGGCCCTGGTATTCGGGATTCTTCCGATGAATATTAAAAGCAAGGTTCAACCCGATTTTACATTTAATATTTCGTTACCCATATTAACGATATACGATGTAACGCGGAAAGAGCCGGTGCGTAAGAAGATAGCCGGCATAGACGCCCAAGCCCTTGCTATAGAGGTCGGGGAGCCTACTCTGCTCGATTATATGTCAGCCAGCGGAAGGCCCGCCATGGTGGCCGTGCCGCTTGGTAATATAAAGGTGGACGGACTTATACCTATAGCATATTCGCGGAAAGAGATAGAGGCAGAGCTCGAGACGCATTACGTCTTCCGCCAGTATTTAGGGGCCACGGGAGAGGCACACCGCGATTACGCGTGCAATAACGATACTATAAATAATATTATGAAAGCCCTGCTATTGAGGCAATGGCCTGATATGCCAATTTACAGGACCCACGCGGAAAGAGTAGAGGGCCTTAAGAGGTTCTTGAGCGAGGAGTACGATAACTACGTAGATCGCGCATTACTGCACGAAATGGCCCATATACTCATAAAGGACAGTGTATCCGAAAGCGGACCCTATCTTGTAGAGCTGTCCCAGTCACCCTATCACTGGATAAGGTTGTTCAGTGTTATGAGGAAAGTCTCCAGTCCTCAGGCGGCAAGATCGTCAGAGCATGATAAGCTTATGGCGCTCTTGCTTAATAATGTATTACCCGGCGTTTTTAAGGAGGCAGAGGTTGGTACGCTGCCCGGCATTACAAACGAGGCGCATATTAAAGCTTCACAGGTAATCCCGGGACAGGTACCGGGGGATCTATCCAGGTCGCTGATCCAGCTCGGAACGAACGAGCAGCTGGCAGGCAGATTTGAGGAGGTTTTAAAGGTCGTAACAAGGCGCGAGGCCGGTAATATCATAAAGCCCCGCACCGCTACCGTATCGGAAATCACTGAAGCGGAAAAAGCCGCAGAGCCTGAGCAGGCCGCAGCTACGACGGCGCGGGGTATCACCAGACGCGCCTTTGCGGCCTTCACAGGCATTTTCGCGCCTGCCTTTATGGTTATCGTAAGCATTATTACCTCAGCTGCTCCGGCGGCTGATCTGGAGATCCCCAAAGGCGAGATATTCTATTCTCATCAGGCGGCTTTCAAGATGAAGATAGAAGAGCGCCTTACCGCTGAAGAGAAGACCGCCTTTGGCAGATATGTCCGAATACTGGAGGCCCCTAACAAGAACAATGTAAAGGTCATCACGAACTGGTATCTGACAGAACTGGACGAGAGTGCGAATGATTATGAGACGAAGAAGGCCCTCCGCAATAGGGGTCTTGTTATACTCCACCTGGCATTCCTGAGCGCGCACGGCGCGGAAAACAAGAAATACATATCGACTTTCTGGGAGGATCTCGAGTCCTGCATACCGAAGCAGGCACTTAGAGATTTCAGGTTTGCGACACCCGATAACAGAAACACCGTAGGGATGTGGCTTGCCGCGAACATGAAGGCGGTGCGTGAGGGCAACGGCCTGCATAGTGACTTCGGGTGGGCGCGCAGGGTGGCCCTGGAGGGTTTCACAAAAGACCCGTCAAAGAGGCGTTTCAACACCACCTCCTGCCTTGAGATCATGTACGCGGATACGAATATACGCCGCACCGAGAACAGGAAGTTTATCTACGATTTCTTCAGGTATGCGGAGCTCAATAAAGACGGAGGACTCGTTCTTAATATACCCAATGACCAGAAGGTCCTTGACCGGCTGGAAGCGTCATTCAGCAGTATCATACCTGTAAGGTGGGGCCGCATGGTGGCAAGGCCGACACCGGGCATGGACCCGAATCCCGAGGCGCTCAGGCCGTTCTTAAGCGATATCTCGCGCTACGAGCCTGACGCCCCATTGTTTAAACTGCTGGAGAGCGTGGTAGGCAAATTCGGCGGGTGGCTCTCCACAGGCGGCGCTAAGGAGAGCTTTTTGGTGAAGTTCGCCATGCAGAATGCGGTACATCAGGTATTGTCGCAGGAAAACGATGCCGGGAAATTAGGGGCCTTGCGCAAAAAGAGAGCCGAGTATGCCCAGAGTACACAGCTCACAGGCTTCTTTACAGGAGAGCTCATAAAAACGGTCATTGAAATGGATAACGACGAAAGCCGCCGCGCCAGCCTGAGCGATCCGCTTATTAACGAAGCCATGCCGATGCTTAATACAAATGAGGTGGATAACCGGCTTTTTTCGCATGTCCTTCAGCACGCGAGGCCGCGGCTGGTCGATGCCTATCTTGGTTCGTTGAAGACATCCACGCGCCCTGAAAAAGATTACGACAGGTTCTGGAGAAGGGTCCTTGCGGGCTGGGCTTTTGCTAAGCATGAAACAGCCAAAAACTTTATCGAGAACACAAAACATATATTCACCTCTCCGGAATACCGGGATCTCCAGGAGAGCTTCTTCAAGCTGGACCTGGGAGTAGATGTAGTGGCAGGCGCGGGCTATGAATATCGCGCCAATGTAGGTGCCATACACGCGATAGTAATAGGCATATATTCAGATCCTGAGATACCCTATACCACGCGCCTGCGTTTCTGCAAAACGGTATCCGACCTTTTAAAATCTTTCGAGAAGGCCAAAAGACTGCCGCAAGATGATAAGATCGCCGTGCATAGTATGCTGCACGGGTTCTTGAGGGTCCTGGGAACAGTAGTCAGTGACCAGTCAGAGGAATTTAACTCTATCGTGAACGGGATCCATGGGAATTTGGAGACCACCCATCTTGTTCCCGGCTATCTAAATTTCCTGGAGGCTTGCGCGATATTCAAGAACGACGGTGTGCGGCACTATTTCGGCTCGTTCCCGGATACGCTTATATGGTTCTATCTGGATGAAGGAATAGATTTTGAGGCAAGATGCATTGCTGTGGAGAATTTAGCCTCGCTGGCGAAGCACGGCAATAATCTTATGAAAGACAGGGTGCTGGCTCTCGTCCCGCCGATGATGGACTGGGACATGGGTAAGATGAAAGACGGTTCTGTGGCAACGGACCAGGTTGCGATATTGCGAAAACAGGATTTCACGCGGCACGCCGATATCTATATGTATATCATACTGAACCACCATATGATAGGCCGCGCCATTATGCAGGATAGAGAAAAAGCCAGATCGGCCAAGCGTGTCGTAGGCAGCCAGATAGGGCTCCTGACCAGCGCCATAATGCAGAAGATCGACCTGCCATACGATACGGTGATAGACCGCATAGAAGCGTATAAGGATACATTAGACTTCAAGCGGCACAAATTCATCCTGAGCGCCGAAGAAAGGAAAGAACTTGAGGCATCTATTGAGAATCTACGCAAAGATGCAACCGGACTGGAACAAACTACAGAACCGGAAGCCAAGCCGCAGGAGGCTGCAGAGCCCGCCCGCACAGCGACCACCATGGAAGAGGCCCTATCAGATATTCCTGAGCCTGAAGTCGCGCCTTCCGCGGCCGCAAAAGCTATTAAGGTAATAATACCTTATATATTAGCAGGGCTTGGCGCTGCCTCTTCAATAGCGGCTGAAGGCGGGGATGTTGCATTCACCCTGGTTACAGGAGGCGTGGCATTACTGGCGATTATGGGTATGGCATACGGCATAAGGCGCAGGATAGCCGGCAGGCCGTTCAGAAGGATGAATAAGGTTATAAAGGACCTCTCAAAGGTAGAGGAGGCAAAAGATATAAAAGCTGCAGATGTTGTAACTGCATTCAGGCAGGCATTCTCATCAGAAGATTATCCCCAGCGTGGGGCCCTTGCAAAGGTAAAGATAGATGCCGAAAAAGCAGCCAAAAAAGGCGCGTCATTGATACACATAGGCGACCTGCACGGGAACTTCGACAACCTCCTTGCTATCATGCAGGATGCCCGTATCCTTGAAAGGCTCAGGAAAGGCGAAGACCTCCATGTGGTATGTACCGGCGACATAATACACCCGAAAATAAAGGGCGATGATGCCGATCAAAAAGACTTCGAGGAAGGAAGATCGACCAATGCTACAAGAGCGCTTGAGTGTATAAAGACCTACATGTTATTTTTAAAACTCAAGGCTGAGTTTCCGCGGAATATCCACTTTACACCGGGCAACCATGAAAACGCGTACTTAGGCGGGAAGTTATTGATCAAAGGCGGAGTGGTTTTAACACCTGAATTCATGAAGCTTTTATATGCCCTGTTCAATGCTAAACCAGGAGGAGAAATAGTCAACGCCCTTATAGATTTTTGCATGCAGTCGCCTGCCGGCGTAAAGATAGGGCTTGAAGGTAACTATACATTTCTCATACATGCAAGCGGCAAAAGCTATAACGACGGCGGTGCAGATCTGAGCCAGATTGTCACTGATGAAGATTCTTTCAGGGATATCGATACCAAAAAACGCGGCTATGTCGAATCCGGTGCGCTTGACAGTAAAGAGATGGAGGCTATGCTCTGGGGCAGGGTATATGATGAAAACGTCACCCAGACCCTGCTGGATAATATGGGCAAACGTAACGGTGAGGCAGTTGAGGCCGAAAAGACAAAGCTTCTTTTGACCGCCCATTCGCCAATGAGCCACTTCAGCGATGAACAGAAGAAATTCGATACTCCAGAAACAGCCCATGCTGACAGCAAATTTGCTGTTGTCGGGAAACAGATCATAACAGATTCACAGAAAGCCGGAAGAGCCGGATATGTGGATATTGACCTGACGCAGGACCTGTCCATAGACCCGCGCGAGCTTTTAGACAGAAACAAAAAGAGCGCTTTTAAGATCGCACCCACCCGCACAGCGACTGTCGCGGAAAAAGAACTCGGTGCGCCTATGAGCCTGCTCCTGCACCATGGGCTCGTGGCCATGGAGAAGAATGGAATAATAACAAGGGATTACACTATAGGGCTGCAGGCCTTGATAGAGCAGATAGCCGTATATGCTGTAGCTAAAGTTGTATTTGACCTGTTCATAGAGGCACTGCCGGGAACAAGCTTTCTTGCGGCTATCATAGCCGTTACAGCGGCATCCGCCGTGTTCTTCGGCCTCCACTATGCGCATAAGCTCCTGGGAGCCAAGCGCGCGGAAGATCTCGAAACAGAGTATTTCCTTGGTACAGGCGTTCCCAAAAAGCCTATAATCACCATGATGGCTGATAACGCGATCTTTTTGCTGTTTGTTTTATATCTGACGCCGTTCAATTTTATATATTCATTCACCGTAGATACAGGTGCTTTTTTGACAAAGGCCTTCTTTGCGAATTGTCTGGCCTTTATCGTAACGTACATTATCCACAGTGTGCGTATAAGTAGGTACTATGGTTTAAGCGGAAAGCGGGCAGTTAAAATTGGCATGCAGTCGAGCCGCGTACAGTTCACGATCAGGCGCGCGCTTGTTGTGACCGCCGTAGTGAGCACTGTCTTTCTCTTTCTTATGCGCGTCTTTGCTCCGGGAAGGGCCCTTACAAAGAGCGAGATAATGCGCGAAATAAGCCGCCTCGAGATGTTCGGGTTTAAAGGACACCATAAAAGGCTCCAGAGATTATACATGAGACTTGCGGAAAAAGAGGCCGAAGAGAAGTTCCCGAATTTAAAGATATTGGAAAACGAGAGCCTTTTCCACAATTCCCCCGGGCACGATAACTTTATACCTGATATCATCACGGTTATGCTGGAAGGCGAAAGAGAAGTCTTCTACAAAGTAACACGTGATCGCGAAGACCGCCGAAATCCGCTTATAGAGGAAGTGGCCACAGTCGCACCGAGTGATTTATCCATTTCTGCCGACAAAAGAGACATAGCCTCACTCTTTGAGCTAAGATTGCGTGATGCCAACATGACATATAAATACAACAGGTATAAACCGCTTTTAAGAGATAAAGACCCCGGGGTGAGGGGTTATGCCGTTGTCAATATAGCGCATGCGCTCCACTCCTTTAAGCATGCGGAAGCAGCGTCGGAAGCCCGGCGTATCTTGAACCTAAGGCTCAGGCAGGATCAGGACCCGGTGGTAAGGGGCATAGCAATAGACCAGATAAAGGATATGCAAAACGACGAAAAAGAAGGATTTATACCGGCACTTGCAGAAGCCGCAAACAGCAATGCGGAGCCTGCCGCGGAAGTAAGATCAAAGGCACTGCAGGCTATCAGCAATATGTACGCCACGAGAAGAGATGCAGACTTCAGGCCTGACAGCAAAAAGACGATACTCGATACGGTTTTAGGAGCAGCCAGTGGGAGCACAGAATCTGATACGAAAGTGAGAGTTAAGGCAATAGGCGTTGCAGCGGATATCTATGTTTTATCATCCGAAAGATTTAATGATATCTGCAAAATAGGTGCAGATGATAAGGAGAGGATCCTGGATACCGCAAGAAAAGCCAGCACCGAAAGTGACCCGAAGATAAGCGGGCAAGGATGTGAATCACTCACCAATATAACGACCTGTTGGAAATTAAAAGATGTGATCTCTCTATTGGAAGGAGGCGGTATCAGCAACCCCGTTGCCCGCGAGAAGATAATACTTCGAATGAACAACGTGAATTTCCGCTTTTTAGAGCTTAACGCTTCAGAGCGCAATGAGGTACTGGCTGCACTATACAGGCTGATAGAGAACGATAAGAATGAGTACGTACGTGATGCTGCGAGGACTGTAATAAAGGCATTTGAAGAGCTTAACCTCCGCAAACCAG
The DNA here is from genome assembly GCA_964556455.1 of uncultured Planctomycetia bacterium. Taxonomy (GTDB): domain Bacteria; phylum Omnitrophota; class Gorgyraeia; order JABMRJ01; family JABMRJ01; genus CAZKWI01. Next base: position 14,448 of record CAZKWI010000035.1, read on the forward strand.
CTGCCGCCGCAGCGTCTGCCGTCGGCGCAGCTGCCCGCACTGCGACTGTGACATCAAAGCCGTTTCCGTGGGCTGCGGAGGAAACAGATGCGAATGTATTTAACCGAAATAATACCGTTTATGTACATGCCATCGGGACATACGCCTCCTTCTATAATCACCTTAAAGGAGTAATCAGCGAAGAAGATACGTACGGTCGATCAACTACTTACATGGTGCGCGGGTTCCCGACAGAGATGTTTTTAAGCAGCGTTGGCGTTACGTTTTCCCCGACAGATCCCCGTATTGAAAGAATAGCCGGCGATGACAAAGACCTCGGCAGTGTTCGCAATGCAGCAGAAAAAGGGACTATGATACCTCTTGGGGAGATGCGCCGGTTGATCATGGAAGAAGGCCTGGACCAGTACAATGAACAGGCAATTTCATATAATACCATGGATGTTATAGACGGTGTCTGTTACAGGATTTCACAGGTATCGCCGGATAGCAAGATAAACGAGCAAAACGAAGCCAAGCTTCAATATAAGGCGGCGCTCACCATAAGCGTACTGAGGCATGATGCCGGCGTCGAAATAGGGAACAATGTCACAAGGATAAATGCTGATGGAAGCTGGTCACGTGTCTCGCTTGACAAAGAGAAAGTATCGGAGGGATATAAACTCTTGCATGGCAATAAAACACCCGAGGAAGTAAAAGCAGATAAACAGAAGCACTACGATAGATTTGTAAAGAAAGGATCGGATGAAGAATTACTAATTACATCTTTGCCTTACTATATGGAAGCGCTCGATTTTGAGAGACTGCTTGCTGATGACGCATTTTTCGCAAAAAAAGCCGCCCGCACATCAACCGTTGAAGGGGAAAAGAACGCAGAAGCTAAGAAAGGCATAGAAGCGTTGTCTGCGAGCTGGTTTGATGAGGATTCTGTAATAAGCCGCGCAAAGGCAAGCGAGAATGAAGCTACGATACACGCGTTCAAAAAGATAGAATTTGAAAGATTTATGAGAGATTATTTCCCGTACGCGGACTTCGATTTTAAACATCTCAACGACAAGTGGAGTAGTTTTAGCGTCTTCTCTGAAAAGTACTGTTTTGACAAGGAATCTACAAAAAAGGCGCTATGGAGGCTCTGGCAGGTTTACAATAAATACCAACCGCTTTGCATAGAAGTGAACAAAAGATGCAGACAGCTGTTGGCAGATGAAAGTATAGGGTTTACCAGGATATTGTTTGTAGCTAAAGGGGGAGAGAATCCTATGCGATTCAGCCCTTCCAGGCGGCCTGGATGCGGAAGGCTGGAATTGAATTTTGAATTTATGGCGAACGAGAAAGATGACATATTTGAAATTGGCGATGTTGCCCATGAGGCAGGGCACGCTTTAGATGTATTTGTGGCAAGTAGTTACCCTGGCCGGGCGCCGGAAGAAGCCGCTGAAACAGCAGCTAATTGGGTGGCACGACATATCTTATCTTCAGATGAGGCAGCGGATTTCATAAGGCATCAGATTGAAATACGCCTCAAGATCGGCGAAGGGAAAATATACAATCATTCCGCCGCACACCTATTAGCATATGCCATAAGGCTGGGAATCGCAGATCAAGCTGCGGTACTGGGCAAGCACGCTCCGGAGAGCTTAACAGGCGAATATCACGATTTCTACGGACATCTTAGCTGGAAACCCGGCGTTTTCGTGAATGCCGTTGCCCGCACCTCAACCGCGGCCGATGAAAACTTCATAAGGGCGACCAGGCTCTACTTTGATATAAGGAACATACACCATATCGAACTGGGTAAACTTGGCGCGTGCATATCGGAGGCAAAGAGGTACGACGAAGATCACGGGAACCTGAATGCGCCCTTGAGGGCCCTGTATAATGATTTCTTTGCTCTGTATAACAATATAAGAGACTTGCCGTTTGATGATCTATCATTAGACGATATGGAGTCTGAGCTGACGAGATTGCTGAATAATGCCGAAGGCATTATGACGGGCCCTCTGAACAGCCTGAGCTCCAGGTTCAAAATAGATTCAAATCTGGGCGACATAAGTAAGCATCTAGGTACCTTTTGCAGCCTTACGCGCGGCGCGCTGGAGGGGATCCGCGGACCGATAGAACTTGATGAGATCAACCTTAATCATAGGTTCAAGATGGCCTCCACCGCGATGGGGCGCAATCTGGAAAGCAGTTTCACCGAGAACGGCGGCGGCATACACGAGGGTAGTGTTACCTCAGACCCGGCGGTGACAAAATTCCAGACATACCACAAAAACGCATTTATCTATGTCTTTCACAATCTCATCCTGAACTCCCTGATGCACGGCCAGGCCTCTAATATGATGGCATCTTCGCGCGTGGAAGACGGTAATATTATCTTCACCGTAAGCGACGACGGAAAGGGATTGCCCGAAGAAGCCCTTCAGCTCTCAACGGAAGAAGCGGATATAGGCCTTAATAAGCAGAATCTATTCAGCGCGGATTATTCCACGCGCAAGCACGGCAAAGACTCGGTCCACGGCGAAGGGACTGCCCTGTGCTGGGATGCGGTGGTGAAATTCCACGGGGGCAAAATATGGGCGAAGAGCGGGAAAGACGCGGAATTGGGCGGTGAAACAGAAGGCACGACGATAGAGATAACACTGCCCATCACCAAACCCGCCGCGCGGACATCGACCACAAAGGGGGGCGAAAACGAGGCGGTTATAGGCGCAAACGGGGTCAGCGCTAGGATAGACGAGAAGAACCTTAAGATGCCACCCGATGACCTGCCGCTCCTCAGGCAGGTCATTGAAGGCACAAATATTCTTGATGAATCGGCAAAGGCGATATTCGGCGAGAAAATAGACGCTTCCTACGGAGCGGATGTCAAGACCATGTTTGCCAAGCATAAATACTTAGCTAAGGCGCGCGTCAGGCTCCTGAGCGGGCGGTATGAAGATATCCTTATAATGATAGAGAGCCGCATGTACCGTGACAGGATCAAGGAGGAGTACAACGCCCTGAAGACGCTGAACGCAACCCGGGAGGCGGGCAATTATATACCGAAACTCGGCGCGAGGCTGCGGCGCGAAGACGCAAATAAAATAGAAGGCTTTAAAGGTGAGTATATCTTTGCATGCGAGTTCCTGCACGGCCATACCTACAATAAGTTGAGAGCGGCTCTGGAAGCGGCGGCCGGCATAATGTGTATAGACGGGTATATGCCACGGGCGGAAGGTATTACTTCCAAGAGCACAAAACCAGAGATTGCGGCCTTAATCGAGCGTCTCATTGCGCTGGACCTTATTGAAGAAAACGAAGCGCGCGGCATAAAAGGAGAGGATTTAAAAAAATACGCAGCTGATAAACTCTTAGAGCTGGATGGAGCGGCAATAGGCACGTACTTAAAGCTTTACAATGCCGCGGCAGGGAACGTAACGATAACCGATGCCCGGCCGCAGAATATAATGGCCCATAGAATCGGGAATGAGTGGACGTTCAAGATCTTTGATTTTGAGAACTGGAGACTGGAACGGGCAACTCCTGCGCAGCTTATAGGAGAATTCGAGGTCTTTAACGAAGAAGTAGACGGGGCCACAAAAGGCGTTATGTACCAGTCTCTTATGAGAGGCTGGTACTGGTCAAGGGTGAGGCATAAGAAAGGCTTTTTTGACGCTATAGTGAGTGTTTTTGAGACCGCTGATAAAGGATATGAATTTTTAAATGAAGCCGCGGCGGAACTGCGGGAAAAATCCTATACTCCATGGAGACGCGCGGGCGAAGCTATCGATAAATATCTTTTTTCTGCGGGTTATCCCCACGCGTTCGCCAAAAAGGACGGATCAGGGGCGCCCTATTTCCACGCATTACCCGCAGTTGCCAAGAAGAC
>CAZKWI010000036.1:0-17248 GCA_964556455.1 uncultured Planctomycetia bacterium
TCAAGGATCAATGGTATTTTAGCTATGAAAGTCAGCAGACTATTTTACAATATCATTCGGGGCCCTACCGCAAAAGACCTAAAAACGCCCCTATAAATGCAAGGATCAGGCCCTGTATGAACATTATAACCGGACTCAGCAGCCCGGTCCAAAGCAGTATGATTATGATAAAAAAACCGTAAGGTTCAAGCACGGCCAGCCTGTCTTTGGCGTTGTCAGGGAGGAATTCCATTAACACACGGGACCCGTCCAAAGGCGGTATCGGTATGAGGTTAAAGGACCCCAGTATTATATTTATCCTCGCTGTTACAAAGAGCGCTGTAGCAAGAAACTGGTTCACCTGCACCGCTCTAAGCTGCAGGAGAGATAGCGCGATAGTCGCGATGGCTATATTTGCGATACATCCCGCAAGTGACACAGTGATAATAGCCCTGCGGGAACGGCTAAGGCTCATGTAGTCTATGGGTACGGGCTTAGCCCAGCCGAACCCTGCTATAAAGAGCGCTATGGCGCCTATCGGGTCAATATGGGGAGCGGGATTGAGCGACAGCCTGCCGTGGTCCTTTGCGGTGCTGTCACCGAAAAAGAGGGCCGCCCAGCCATGGGCGACCTCGTGAGCTATTACCGAATAAAGAAGGAGCGGCACCAGCAGAAAAAATGCCGGCGGATCCCTGAATAAAAGCGACAATAGTCCCATATGCCCCTTATTACTTCCTGGTCCAGGTGCCGCTCTTTGATTCAATGGGCGTCCCGGAAGGCGCGTCTGCCTGCAGGCGCTCGGCATAGACATTCTGGATCTCGGCTACAGATACACCGTTCTTAGCGGCGATCCCTTTGTAGATGATCATGCGATCGCTGTTCTCCTCTGCCGCTATAGCCCTCTCGGACCCGTCTCCAGCTGCCCTCACGCTAACGAGCCCCGATCTGTTCTCGCCTATTACCCCCGCAGCCTCAAGGGACATCAGCCTATCGTACCTGGCTTTCCGGTTCAGCGCAGCATCTTTCAATTCACTGCTCAAGTCCTGCGCGTAGGCAGTGCTCACAAAAATATCGAGCATGCTGTGGCCGCCCCCGGAACCGCTGACTATATCTTCGATCGCATCTATATCTTCCTGCACATGCTGGTATATATCCAGCCGCATCGAGATGTCCACTTTTATCGGTTCCTTAGGTGCCTTCACCTGTACGCTGGCACAGCCTACCGCTATGAACATACCTAAAATAATGACAATACATAGCTTCTTCATAATTCCCCCTTTTTCATAAACGCCATATCATGCAATACCACGTCAAAGGTCCTCTTGCCCGCTTCTCCGTCCAATTCAACAGCGAACCGCAGGTCATCACCCTCCTGCGACACCGCCACTCTACCGGTATTATAACGGTAATTCTCGAAACTTTCCATTAAAATATCATACGACTGCCCGGACTTCTCTGCTATATTCTCAAGGAACCTCGTATCTGTTATGACCAGCGTTCCGCTCGGGGTGCTTGTGGAAAAAGTCCCGCGTATATCCTCTATGCCGGATATCTTGCCTGCCATGTATATGGCGCCGCCTATCAGCCCGGTCATCCGGAACTTGTCCTGCAGTTCAAAGTCGCTGACTATGTTCTCCAGGTCTAGCCCTTTGCAGTCAAGGTCCATATTGAACGTGCCTTCCCTATCGAGCTCAATGGCAATGTCCATCGATATGCCTCCGTTGAAGATACGGCCGTTCAGGGAAGTCAAACTTAAGGTGGACTCTTTTAAACGCGCGGTGCCTTTTATGTCCTGGATCCTGGCGTCTTTGTAGGATATGGTCTTAATAAAGACATTCGCTCCGTCGCCTAAGGGCAAGCCTTCTATCTGCGCGTCTTCTACCAGCATGCCCTGCGCTTCGATCTTGTCCAATGCGATATCGACACGCCCCAGGCTCCTTTTTTTAGGCGAGAATTGCAACGAAGCTGCGCCTCTGGCAGCCAGTCCTCCGGCGCGCAGGTCCATGTCCTCCAGGCGCACAGCTATAAAACCTCCTGTAAAAAGCGATGGGATGCTATAGCTTATCCCGGCTTCGCTGAACCTGAGACGATAGGCCCCTTCCCGCTTTACTGTTAAACCGGAATAAAGAAGCCTGCTGCCCGGGCTGAAATGGCAACTCTCTATAGAAACTGCGCTGCCCGGAAACGCCTTTTCTATCTTCCATTTAGCAATAGCTACGGCAATGCCGTCCGCATAATAAAAGAGGCTCGCTATAAATATCAGGCCAGCCGCCGCGATCACGGCAAATATTATCTTTTTACTCATAAGATACCCCGCTACCCCGCGTCCCTTTTCCGCTGTCACCCCTGTATGTCAAGATTCGTAAGGCCTGCTTCTCTGGCGTACCTCAGGGCGTCACGATACTCATCGGCGGTTATCCTCCGTGAAATATCGGGATACTCTTTTGCCTTGTACACGGGAGTATACTGCGACATGATATTGAGATAAGTGTCTTTAGGCAGGTGTGCCGCTATCCATTCAGCAATGCCCTTTGTTCCGCCTACGTCATTGGGCATAACAAGATGCCTTATCATAAGGCCTCTATACATCAACCCGTCTCCGGCGGGCTTAGCTATTCCGACCTGTCGGTGCATTTCAAGGAGGACCTCTTTGGTCACCTCGGAATATGTATCTGCGCCGGATGAATATTTCGCGGCCATGTCGCCTGAGAAATACTTAAAGTCAGGTAGGTATACGTCCACAATGCCGTTCAGTTTTTTTATTATTTCAAGCCTCTCCCACCCGCAGGTATTATATACAAGCGGCAGGCGCAATCCCTTGGCGGCAGCCTTATCAAGCGCCAAAATGATATGTGGGGAATAATGTGTAGGCGTAACGACATTTATATTATGACAACCGTTCTCCTGAAGAACCAGCATCATATAAGCCAGACCGTCTATAGTACAGGCGCGCCCTTTACCCTCCTGGCTGATCTCCCAATTTATGCAGAAAACGCACCTTAATGCGCAGTTTGTAAAGAATATTGTCCCCGAACCTCCTGTCCCTACAAGAGGAGCCTCTTCCCCGAAATGCGCGTTGTAGGAAGATATTTCGAGTTGCGAAGACGCGCCGCAGAAGCCTTTCTCTCCTGCGAGCCGGTTTACGCGGCACCTTCTCGGGCACAGCACGCAGGATCTCATCTTCTGCCAGAGTCTTTCACCTCTCTTTTTTAACTCGCCCTTTTTGTGCAGATCCAGATAACCAGGCACAAATCTTTTCTTATCTCCGTCCCAGGATGCCCTCGAATATGAACTGAGTCCGATCAATACAGGTATCGTGTAAAGCACCAGCCTTAAAAACTCCCTCTTTGTGAACCGCATATATTCTTAGGGGCATCCTGCCCTTTTTTATATTATTTCCTTTATATCAAGCAAGGCCTAGGCCTATCTTACTATTCTCCACTGCGCAAAAAAGTAGTGATATCTTTCCAGTAGACACCGCTGCAATGCGCATAGGCCGGGAAGATCAAAAGCAGCATGAGCGTAAATATGGTTTTTTCATCGGAGCTCCTTTTCGAGTGCCCTTCTAAACTCTTCCGGCTCAAACCACCCCTGTCTCAATTTAACTTTATAGTCAGTGCCTATGATATATGCGGCGTTCGGGGCTTTTCCATAAGCGTTCCAGGCATGATTATACATGGTGTCCAGATATAGCGGCATTGCGATATTGAGCTTCGAGCGCGCTTCCTTTGCTATTTTCAGGCGCTCTGTTCTCTTTGTCGGCTGCCTGTGAAATATCCTTTCGCTCTCATTCTCCTCTGTCACCCATTCCCGGCTGGAGTACGGGCATACATCTCTTTTTGGATGGGCTTCGATAGTATATATTAAGATAAAAGACGCCTTATGTCTGTATGCTTTGTAAAAGCTCTCCATGCGCGCGTGCTTTTTGCGGAATATAGGGCATGTATAACTGCCAAATTCAATGACCAGGGGTTTCTTCTCGCCAATAAAGTCGTATATGTTGATGGGCTCGCCATCCAGGGTGGTCAATACCGCATCAGGCGCCGTCTGCCCCTTACGGGGGCCTCCGAAAGTATCTGCAGGGGTGGGATCAAACGCGGCTGTGATCGTAAAATAAAGACAGCTGACACAAAGCGCCGCAAAGAATGTCAGTAATATTTTTTTCATATGAACGCCTCCTGCTGTCCGGCTTACTATTATGCAAATCTCGAAAAGAAAGGGCTCTCAAGGTTGTCGAGCGCGACCTTTCTTTTGCCGCACTCTATCTCTTTTACCATTCGCACTATCATGTCATTAACAGGCGTGGGGATATTGTATCTTTTCGCGTTATCAGCAATGTACCCATTAAGATATTCTACTTCTGTAGGCCTGCCCCTTTTCAGGGACTGCAGGCTTGAAGAGGTCAGTCTCTTATATTTATGTTTGATCATGTAGATCACGATCTGGCGCTTAAAGCTTTCAGAAAGGTCCGCTGACTCAAGGAACTTTTTGTAATCAAATCTATCGGAAAGGCCTTCAGGCCTTATGCCCATCGCATCCGCCACCGCGACACCCTCGCGCATGATCTCGGCGAAGATAGAGCGCACCTTTTTAATAGAGAACATCTCCCCCAGGTGGAGCCCGCATATGGCCCCCACGGAATTGATGCATGAATTCACCACAAGCTTGTAGTATTTCCTGCCCATGATATTCTCGGAGACCTCTGCGGGCAGTATCGAGCTGAGGGCTTTCTTAAGGTTTATGAGGCGATCGTCGGGCTTTCCGTCGATATATCCTATGGTAAACTTACCTGTGGCGGTCATCTCAAGCTCGCCGTAGCTGTGCATAGTAGCACCCCAGTCTATAACGCATCCGACCACGCGCTCCGAGCCCACTATATTGGCAAGGGCGGCCTCTCCCATGCCGTTCTCCATGGGCACCACTAACGACCGGGGGAATAAAAAAGGCAGGACTTCTTTCGCGGCATTCTGCGCATCGGCGGCCTTTACCGCAAGTATTATTATATCTTTAGGCCTGTTAAGCTCCGGGATACGCGCAACAGCCGGCACAGAGAGCATGTGGCTGCCCCTTTTGCCGTATATATGCAGTCCGCCGGACGCTATCTTATCCGCAAGCTCCCTGTGCTTGCAGACCACTTCTACGTCATATCCCGCCTTCGCGAGAAAACCAGCGACTATCCCGCCTATGGCGCCTGCACCGATCACCGTGATCTTAAGGTCTTTTTTTGGCATGTTTATCTATTTTTGCGCGCTTATCGCTCCGGATCACTCACTCTTCTCTTTTAGCTCATCCGGCTCTACGCCAGGCGTGTATTTGCTTTCTCTTTCTTTGTCATTCTCTTGGATGCTGTATATGACTTCCGTTGAGTCGCTCTTGTCATAGCCGATACCCTCGAAGCCTTTTATGAGACTGGAAAGCGGTATATCGTACGTATACGCGGTAAGGGTGGTTACTTCGGTCAGGACAGGCAAGGTGGTATTAAAGGGCTTGTATCCGACCTTCCGGCAGAAGAGCTCTATTTCATGGTCCACAGGGCAATCGTCTATGCTGTACCTTCCGTTCTCGTCTGTCATGTCGCTTCCGATAAACCCGCTGGCAGTGAGTATCACCCTGGCCCTGCGAATAGGATTATTGCTGCCGGCATTATAGACTCTGCCGCTTACGGTCGCCTCTGTCTGCGCATAAGTTCCTCTCGTGGTCAAAAAAACGGCCAGGAGAGCGGTCAGTACGGTCAAAGACAGTTTTATTCTGTTCATATTTACCCCTTTTTTTTATACGCGCGGCTTTAGTTCTCTAACACAAGGTCCCCTCGTTTAAACTCCTGCATAGATCCTACTATTCTCGCCTTGGAATATTTATCCTTAACTTCACTCACCTCTATTTCGCCTATCTTGGCCCTCTCTGCTCCCAGCGATGCCCCTGTGATCGGGTCTGTAAGGGCCTCCTCTTCTCTATAGACGGCAAACATATCTCCCGTGACTATCCCTGCACTGGCGCCTGCGTTGAGATACGCTAAGGCGCCTTCCACCTTTACTATGCTGCCGGACCAGGGAATATCGGATATCTTTTTTGCAATATAACCAACGGCCTTATTTATAGTCTGCTGGGTAGCCTTGCCCAGAGGGGTCCTGTTAAACCCCGATGTTCCGAAGCTGTAATTACCGTCATAAGCCCAGTCAAATCCCAACCCACTGGCCTTGGCGTTGCCTTCTACCCTCCGGGAGTCCAGGATCTGTCCGGTCGCAGAGTCGATTATATAAACTATTACTGCCACATGGGCCTTCGTGGATTCGCCGCTCAGCCCGAAAGTACCCGCCCCGAAACCGCCGAATGAAACATCGGCGCCGCCCCCGCTTTTACTCGACTCAAACTCCGTAACCGCACCTTTGATGATGATCTGAGAGGGCATCAGCTTTCCTTTTTGGGCTGTCTTCGAAGCCGCAAACCTGTTGGTTGCGGCAAGGTCCTGCTCGGTTATCACAGCATCCAGCTCCTGGCGCGCTACAAGAATAAACTGATCGGTCTTCATGAGCGCCTCCACCAGCATTTCTGAGAACTCGCTGCCGAGTGCCGCGAACGCTGAGTAATTGGATTTATTCTCGAAACTCAGTACCGAAATGGTCTTCTTGGGCCCCTTGAGCGGGGGGAGTTCAACTACCACGCTCTTTTCTGTCTTTTTCTTCTTTGCCAGGGCGCTGCTCGGGTAGACCAACACAAGCGCCACCGCAATAACCGCCAACATTACAAGCGTCTTGGATCTCAACATAGCCTGCCTCCTCTATTTTTTCTTCTTTCTTCGTTTCCAGAATATAAAGAATAATAAAAGTCCGCCTATGGCCAGTCCGCATAAGGCAGCGGGCAGATACCATCGGGGTGCTCCCGATACAGTCTTCTTACCGGGCTTAATAGCTAACGTCGCTCCTCTATTCTTTTTTGTGATCTGCTTCAAGAACCCTTCTAATCTCTTGGGCCAGGGATCTACTCTCCTTATGGCTCCGGGGGGAAGCTCTCTATCGGGGATCAGGTCTCTCAATTCACGGGGAACTGGCACAGGGCCTTCATCGCCGCCGGCGCCTTCCGGTATTTCTGCCTCCCAGAAAGGTAACGGTATGTCTTCCGGTTCTGGATCATTCTGGCGATCGAGGCCGTCATCCGGCCACGGGCCGGCATCATCGCGGTCGCCATCTCCGGCATCCCTGTCATCATCGCCGGCTTCATCATCAGCTTCATCACCGGCCTCGCCTTCTTCGTCTTCATCTCCGGGTTCAGCATCTTCATCATCAGCATCATCGCCGGCTTCATCATCTTCGTCACCATCTTCGGGTTCCGGGCGGGGAAATCTATCATCCGGCACCGGAATACGATCGCGGCGGGGTATATCATCCGGCAGCCTGTCAGGAATAGGACCCATCTCCGGCAGACGCCCCGCTCCGGGCCCTGCATCGCCCCTGTCGTCCCCCCTGCCTTCCTGCTCGCCGCCTTCTTCCGGTAAACGTTCCGCGTCCGGCTGCGGCACCTCAGGCAAGTCGTCGGGGTTGACCGGGCGCACTCCCACATCAGCCCTGCGGATAGGCGCTCGCAGAAAAGCAACTCTACCGTATATTCCGTTATTTGAATAGTCCTTATCAGCATATCTGAGGCTCATGTTTCCGGTCTCTATCTGAAAAGCGTGCGCGCCAACTTCATATAAAACAGACTCTGTAAAGAGATGCCTGAATCTCAACGTGGCCATTTCTCCGGGCTTGAGAGGCGGTATGAGCGGAGGATTCACCGCTCCCCTTCTGCTGCGATCGATCGTTCTGTATGTAAACTCTGTAAAGATGGGTTTCAGGGTCGTGTAAGACCCGGCGTTCTCTACAACGATCACTATATTATGCCAGCCGCCCCTATAAGGCCTTTCGACCGCATCGCCCCTGTCCGGTATCTCATTACCGTCTATCATGAGGAGTCTCACCTTCACATCTATGTCATAGGCGTCTATCTGCGGTATCTCCGTAAGCGTGCCTTCGCCGCTGAAAGGATTCCAATCCCATGGAGAACTGCCGGTCCCACGCTCCGTGCGGTCGAAATCCACCGTTACGACGGCCTCTACCTTATTGTTCATCCAGTTGGGGTCGTTGTGCTGGGTTTTAGAGTGTATCTCTGCTTTTATTTCGTGGCGCCCGTTGCCGAGTTCTACCATAAACTGCGTAAAGGGTGCCTCGCCCCTGTCGAGCCCTCCCCCTCTTACCTTATGGTCATCGTGACGGTCGAAGGTGCATTCTATCTTTGAGTCAGGCACGCTATCCGGCCCGTCATTCCTGCACCACAACTGAAACACGCGCGGCTGGTTCCCACGCGGCAGCGTCATGCCGTCCCTTACGTCTTCGCCGTCTATGCGGAACTGCACAACCTTCAGGTCGGCATTCGGCCTTTCTCCCTCTCTTACAACTACGTGACCTCCATCGTTATTGTTTGTGGAATCGATATCACCTCTGCTGACGAAACCGAACTGCTCGCTGGTCACTATGTCGGGGACCCCTGCCCACACGTAAAGGCTGTATACGCCCGGTTCCAGAAAGATCTTTTCCCCATATTCACTCGGCGGATCATCCGGGCCAAGCGTACCGACAATAAATTCCCTAAGGAATATGTGGTCGCCAAATCTGTCGCCCCTGTATAGATGCATAGTCCCTACTATATTATCTGCAACCTCAGGGCCGTTATTCCTAACGGTCCATCTCACCATGAATCTTTCCCCCTCTTCGTTTTCGGCAAAAAGAACGGGGGTCTCCCGGATAGGTATAGCGTCTATTGTAAAACTGGCTATCTCTATATCATAGTGTTCATCGCTGGGTTCTATGCCCGCCAAAACCGCCTGTTCTATCTTTCCAACTTCTTCAGGCTCTTCGCTATCTTCGGGCTCCCTCTCCTCAAACTCATCCACTCCCGGCACATATTCTGTATCTGGTGATGCAGTGGGTATCATGTCGCCTGCTTCGTCTTCATCTGGGTTATAGCCTACCGGTGCCAACATGGGTTGTATGGGTATGTCGTGAGTGGTAGTATCGGCCGGCACTGTCCCGCTGTACTGCCTGTGTCCGGGCTTTCTGCATAATACCAAGAGCCTCTTATCGCCCGGACAGCCTGCTATGCTATATCGCCCCGAGCCATCGCTTACCGAGCTCTTGCTGAAACCGCCGGCACTGATAGTAACGACCGCCCCGCTGACAGCACTGTCAGTAGCCAGATCATAGACCCTTCCGCTGATCGTTATCGTAGGGGCAACGCTCACTGAACTTGCGGGTTCAGGAGTTGCGGTATAGCCAGGGCTTCCGCTCGTTTCTGTGGTGCTGGTTTCACTACCAGGCCTGGCTGCTGCGGGGAGCATCACTATGAAAAAAAGGATGGCAAATAGACATGCGATCGTTCTCTTATATGACATCATATACCCCTCTTTTTAGTATATATACATTACTGCTATCCGCTTTACGGGCAGGATGCTCCTCCGTGAGCCCTTTCCGGTTTTATCTTCTTGGTCTTTTTAGGGTCTTTACTTAAGGTGTGCTTTCTTTTCTTATCAATACTTTTGAGTTTGCTCTTGGCCTTGGTATCGCCGCCGGTTGTGTCTTCACCATCTTCCTCATCTTTGCTTTGGCCTGCTTCGGCCCCCAAGTAGGTGCTCGGGGGAGGACCTGCACCAACCCACCCGATGGAACCATCCTCGTTAAACCAGTACCTTTGCTTGCCGTCCGGGCTTGTATATATCTTTTTCCCTTCTGCTTCGGGAGGTAGGCTCAGACCATAGGATGAGGAAGATGTTTCTGTGGTTCCGGCATCGTCTTCAGGATATATGAACCGTTCATCGAAGTCGCCTCTATCCCCTGTTGAAACTCCCCCGCGCTCTACTGTTATACTCTCGATGCGCACACCCGGAGTATCTGATTTTTTTTGACCACTGCCTGAGGTACCTCCTGTGCCGTCTCCGGTTTCACAAGGGCCTGTAGATGTGGCCGTTGGATTGTCAATGAGTCTGTATTTTGGTGCTCCTCCTACAAGGTAGCCGCCGGCTGGGTCTCCAGTATATTCTATCCATTTGCTTGATCCGGTCTCTGGCCCTCTGTCGCCTGAGGACTCATCTTGTTCAACAGAGTCCGGATCCGGAAGCCAATCAAATGCCTTAACTTCTGCCTTCTCCAACACCACGCGACTATACCAATCGTATATGGTTTCGCCCTCTCTTCCCGTCTCTTGATATTTAATATCTACTGCGTCTTTTGTGCTAATGACAAAATCCGCAGCAGGTGAAAACAGAGTAATCACAGGAGAGTGATCCTCCCTGTCGCAGTACCATGGCCATGCCATTACTGTACTATCATAATCATTTGCTATTTTTTTGTGAAGAAAGTAATCCACCCTGCTTTGTGTTGGCGATTCCCTATTCTTAAAATAATCTATGTTTTTATCTATTTCTGATCTGAGCCAGTTATTGTATGATCTTTCTACCTTCCCCCTTGCCCTATCCTGAGCTATAGACTCAAGCATTGTAGAAGCTTTATCCATAATATGCGTCTCTATATAGTCGCGGCACTTCCTCAGCACAAAACTTGTCAATCCTTCCGCATATGCGCTTGTTGGCAAAACAAGGCTTGATAATAAACACAGGCTAATTGAAACTATCTGTGCCTTCTTCATCTCCCCCGTTCCTTTTTCCTTAAGTATACCTGCCCAGAAGGCCGATTTCAACCCCGACACCCCTGTTACCGCATAGAAATACTATTCTTTCGTCAACTTACCTACTGTCTCTATACAATGGTCTATGATCTCTTTGATATAATCTAACATATCGAGATATCGAACTTTTGCCCATTCATCACAAATTCCGCTTGATGACCTGTCTATATGGTTAACTCGACTTTTTTCTACTAACGCATAGAGGGATGATTTATTTTTTAAGATCTTTTTGCCTAACTTCCTATCGTTAGCCCTCACTGCCTCAATTGTATCTGATATGATCTTGTCTATATTATTACATAACTCTTTGTATTCTTGCAGCGCTGCTTCACTAAATAATAACCTTTCACTGATTTTATATTCAATTCGCTCTACTAGACTTATGCATAGATCCCCCATCCTTTTGATCGCACTGATAATATTTAACAGATCCATGATTATTCTTTTAGTTTCGTTTGACAATTTCTTTTTGGAAATTTCTATTGCTAAATTAGTTAAGTTATTAGAAGCCTCGTTAATTCTCGTTTTATCTTTAAGCACGTCATCCAAGATATTGATATCGTTTTTCATTAAGCCGTCGAAGTTAGTGCGAAACATTGTTTGAACTCGTTCTAGCATTTTTATAGTTCCTTGTCTTAATGAAGCAATTTTTCTTAAGTCATCTTTTTTTAATTTTGCCATATCTTTACCCTCCTCCAACTTCTTTCTAATGACTTGCTATTACTCCTATCCGCACCTGATCTTCATTATTATGACGTAAATGCACATGACAAGAGTTGCGGTATTGGCCAAAATTACAGGCAGGCTTCCCAAAAGGATCCCGTATATCAACCATAAAAAGATGCCTATTGCGAAAATAATGAACGTGGGTAAAGCCAGGTCCCGCGTATGCCTGGTGCGATAGACCTGATAAATCTGCGGTATAAATGCGATGGTTGTGCATGCGGCTGCAACCAACCCGATGACGGTAACATAAGTCATTTTATTCCCCCTTGTTACACTTCCAGCTTATTATCCCTCTTTCCCCCACCTCTTACACGCTCAATCTACCCCCCCGTCATCGCCAGGCAATGAATACATGATTTACGAGCACGAAGTGTGAGTAAAACATATGTGGGTTTAATGAGGTTGTAGGGTCTCTGCCTGAGGTGCGTTTCCTTCTTACTGTTTCGCTCGGGCTATAGCTGCGTCACGAGTTGCCTTTGCCTGCGCCTCGATGGCGTCGTATTTGGCCTGAGCTCTATAGACAGCGGCGGTATATCTATCTGACGCAGCGCTTATTGCGGCGCTGTTGCCTGTATATCGCCTGAATTCATCCTGGGCTATCGCTGCAAGGCGAGCCACTTCAGCCTTCAACTCTTCACATGCCTTATTCACTGTATTTGCGAAGTCATTTTCCGCCTTGGCGGCCGCGGCATCATAGCCCGTGTCTTTACCCGTAGGCGGAAACACCTCATCGCAGATAGCATCCGTATACGGCTCAGCCGCCTGCCCCGCAAATGGCACCGGCGGGTTCAATGTTGTCTTGCAGCCTACGTTTGCCGCATCCTGCAGATTGCCGTCCTTTAGGTGCCTTGCTGCTTCAGCTCCTGACCGCGCATCCCCTGCAACTTCTTCCACCACGGCATCTCTGGCAAAGCCCGCGGGGTCGTCTTTGGCCTCTATAGCTCTATCATAATTACGCTGCGTGCCATCCTCGCT
Source organism: uncultured Planctomycetia bacterium (assembly GCA_964556455.1). GTDB lineage: Bacteria > Omnitrophota > Gorgyraeia > JABMRJ01 > JABMRJ01 > CAZKWI01. The sequence goes on from CAZKWI010000036.1 coordinate 12,394, forward strand.
GACCTTCTGTACTCTCTTGAATGCAGGCTTGAATTTCTCCGCGCCCCAGTCTATCGCTCTTCTTGTGCCGCTCTGTATCCTGCGGCCTATGCTTGAAAGACCCTCGCGCCATCCGGCATAAGAAGTATCGGGCACGACAAAAAGCAGGCCCAACATCAACAAAACAGCACATATCTTCTTCAAACCGACCCTCCGCTTAGCAGGTTATGGGGCATATTATTCTAAAGTAAAGTATACCCGCCCCAATGCCCCTTTGCAACCCCCCCCCTACCCACCTATTGACTATGCGCATATCTGATATATACTTAATTTAAGAGCCAAATGATAACCCATTAACAATGGAGAAGATATGAAGATACCCGTTACTTATAAAGGAGTCGTCTTAATGCTCGTGGGGAGTGCCCTTTTACTATATACCGGCCAGGCGGCATGGGCACAGGCAGGTAAAAAGGCCAAGCCCCCTGCCAAGCCTGCTATAAAAACCCAGGTAAAAAAGAGCATCTCACACAAGAAGGGGCCTGCTATCCAGAGTAAGCTCGACAAAGTGAAAAAACGTAAGAAAGAGTCTGTTTTTAAGGGTTTCGTAAAAGGCCATCCGGGTGTTGGACATAAAGCGGGCACCGTAAAAGGCGGCACTTTTATCCTGAAGCACAAAGATCAAAAACCCAAAAAGCCAAAAAAACACCCGGGTGTGTGCACAGACCCGCACACTACGCTTGAGGGCGTTATCGGCGCTGAGTCCAGGATACGGGATGTCGATATTGCATCTGAAAGTGATACAGGCGAAAAAGGCGCGAAATCGCCAAAACCCGAACCTCCAAAAAAAGACACTCCGAAGGACCAGGGCACGGGCGATTTAGTCGATGATGAGGGAAGTCCGGGATACTGCGATCGTAACTGTAAGAGTTTTGAAGAGTGCATGGAGCATCAAACGGATTGCGGTGGAAGTTAAAGAGAGCGTTGGCGTAAGGTCATTGCGTTTGTCTTACATACAGCCCTGCATATCCCGCACCCGAAGCATTTTTTATGATCGACCCTGGCTTTTTTATTAGCGGCGTCGTATCTTAATGCCTCAAACGGGCATATTTTAATACATGCCTTGCAGCTGTTACATCTGCCTTTGTCCGGCTCTATAATGTACTCGGCTTTAAAGAATATCGGCGTAACTTCTTTATACATCTTCATCGCGATGCACCCCGTATTATCACAATTACACACAGCGCCTATAAACGGCGTCTTAAACGTCCATATGCTGTGAAACAACCCCCTGGTCTCCTGTTCTTTCATATAATCTAAAGCGCTTTTTTTATCCAGTCTCTCAAATTTGGCAACATCCGGGCCTCCAAAAAAAGACTGGTCTACCAGCTCTATAGATTCCGGCTTTAAAGTGATCACAAAACATGTCCGCGCTTCTTTTCCGGTTGTTACTTTGCGGCAGACACACGGGATCCTGACTATAGAGCTTGTTATTGATAATATCCTCTCAACATCTTCTATCGGGACTACCTGCCCCCAGTGTTCATTAATTAACCTGTGTCTCAGGATAGCTTTTAATGACGGGCCGATAACAGGCATCTTTAACGGCAGACTTTTAAGACGGTTGTAATGCTTTTTATAACCCAGATCGACACCGTAAAAGAACCTCTTAACAAATCTTCTTCTTTTGATATCGCTCACAAGGTCCTGGCTGTAATTTTTTACATTGAGATACCATTTCTTGCCTTCGCCGTGTTTTATGCAAAATTCACACATATATTTTACCCTCTTTTGCCACTATGCAACCGGCCTCCTACTGCGTGCTGCGGTTCAACCGCCTGCGGTCCGGTTCTTTCAAATACATTTTCCGGAGCCTTACATGCTTTGGAGTTATCTCAACCAGCTCATCATCCTCGATAAACTCAAGGGCAAATTCAAGCGTCATCTGCCGCGGTGGGATAAGCGCTATGGCATCATCACTTCCTGAAGCGCGCATATTGGTCAGCTTCTTTCCCCTGAGAGCGTTTACTACAAGATCCGCCCCTTTGTTGTTCACGCCGACTATCATTCCCTCATACAACTTCTCTCCCGGCTTCACAAACATCTCACCGCGCGGCTGCAGGTTAAAAAGCGCGTACGCCACAGCCTCTCCGCTTCCGTGCGATATCATAACGCCGCTTTGGCGCGCAGGCATATCGCCTTTATAGGTCTGGTATTCAAGAAAATTCTGGTACATTATACCGCTGCCCCTGGTCATCATAAGAAACTCGCCCCTAAACCCTATCAATGCCCTTGAGGCTATAATAAATTCCATGCGGATAGTACCGGAAGAGGTGGTCTTAAGGTCGCGCATTTGGGCTTTGCGGGCTCCGATAGCCTGCATAACAACACCCTGGTACTCTTCTTCCACCTCTATTATCACCTCTTCAACGGGCTCGAGCGTTCGATCACCCATTTTTTTCAAAATAACCTGCGGCCTGGAAACTTCCATCTCATATCCTTCACGGCGCATTGTTTCGATAAGTATGGCCAGGTGCAGCTCACCCCTGCCCGAAACTTTCAGGCGGTCGGTCTTCCCGATCGTCTCTACTTTGATGCCGACATTTATCATAGCCTCATGCTCCAGGCGTTCCCGCATATATCGCGATGTTAAGAACCTGCCTCCGTCCTTGCCTGAAAGAGGGCTTGTATTGTGGGAAAAGTTCATAGAGACTGTGGGCTCATCTATTTTTATGGTAGGCAGTCCTTTCGGAGCGTCAACGCATGTGAGCGTCTCTCCCACTTCTACGCCCTCTATGCCGGAGATCAATATAATATCCCCTGCCTTAGCCTCATTGACATCCACGCGGGTCAGCCCGCGATACTTCATTATCTTAGTCGCCTTGCCATTGGCTATGGTCCCATCGCGCTTCACAAGAGCCATAGGGTCCCCTACGCGGACAGCCCCGTGAAAAACCCGCCCTATAGCGATCCGGCCTACATAATCGTCATAATCAAGCATCGTGACCAGCATCTGAAAAGGCAGGTCAGGGTTCGCTATCGGGGGTAATACCCTGTGCAGGATAGTCTCTAAAAGGGGCTTCATGGACTCTCTCGGGTCGTCAAGGTCAATGGTCGCGTAACCATCCTTCCCCGAAGCGTAAACGATAGGAAAATCAAGCTGCTCATCAGTGGCGTTCAGCTCACAGAAAAGGTCAAATGTCATATCCGCTACTTCATCCGGGCGGGCATGGGCGCGGTCGAGTTTATTTATCACAAGTATCGGTTTTAAATGCAGCTCCAGCGATTTCTTCAACACAAACTTAGTCTGCGGCATAGGGCCTTCAAAAGCGTCTACAAGCAGGAGCACGCCGTCAACCATCTCAAGTATGCGTTCGACCTCACTGCCAAAATCAGCATGCCCCGGCGTATCGACAAGATTGAGCTGCACCCCCTTGTATTGCAAAGAGGCGTTTTTGGACAGGATGGTGATACCCCTTTCTTTCTCTAAGGGATTTGAGTCCATTATGGTAACCTCACCATCCTTAAACTCATGGGCGCCTGTGTATTTCAAGAGCGCGTCCACGAGTGTGGTCTTCCCGTGGTCAACGTGCGCTATGATAGCGAGGTTCCTTACTTTTTTTCTTCTTTTTTGATTTGGCATATTCTCGTTTAAAACAAAAAAGGCGCTTACTTCTTTACGCCTTTTTTGGGTAGTCTATATTTATAATTTACGTGCGTTTTTTTCTACGCGCGTAAAACGGCTTGTTCTCTTTATCTTGTTTCTTTCTTTTTCTGCCGTGCTTTTTATCAAAATTGCCCGTCTGCGGCAGGCCTCCCACCGTAGGCCTCTCATCCGGGTTTGCTATATAGAGGCGGCTGTCTCTCCGTTTTGTAAAGCAGTCCTTGCAGTATACCGGGCGGCCCCCGCTGGGCTTGAACGGTATCTCACATTCTTTACTGCAATCCGCGCAAACAACCCGCGTAAAAGTCCTCTCCCTGGGGCCTTTGTTCCGCCCTCCCGCGTCATGGCGGTTGGGACGATTAAACTGCCTGGGAGGATGCTGGGAATAGTTTTTCTCAAAAGGCCTCTTTTCGGACTGGCTCATCAATACATCCAGCTTCTTGTCCATGGCGCTAAGTTGCGCGTTCAGCTGACGCTCCACTTTGCCGATGAGCTCGGCTACGGTCGCTTTGGCCTTAGGCGCGCCCAGTGACTTATTGTCCTTGAAACGTTTCTTCACTTATAACCTCGCTTGGAACCTGCGCTTCGCCTTCTTTTTCTTTTAGCTGAGCGTTCTTCTTATCCAGCTTGCGCTGTCTCTTTTTTTCCATCTTCTTCTTCCTTGCTATTTCCTTTTGGCGCTTCCTGAATGAATAGTTCTCTCTTGCCATTAGACCCTCCTTTTATCATTAGGTCGCCATGCCGCACCGCGCTCCCTGGCAATAAATAAGGCCCGTCAGTTACAGTCGGGCCCTATCTATATTGAAGTTACAGCTTGACTACGTTTGTCGCCTGGGGGCCTTTCTGGCCCTGCTCGACATCAAATTCCACTTCCTGTCCTTCGCTTAAAGACTTGAAGCCTTCGCCCTTGATCGCATTATGGTGAACAAAACAATCTTTGCTTCCATCATCAGGGGTTATAAATCCATAACCTTTTTGGTCATTGAACCATTTAACTTTTCCTTTTGCCATTTTCTATACACCTCCTTCCATCAGATTTTGATAAACTTGAGTAATAAAAAAGCAAGGTGAGCTTAGCTCTACCTTGCGTTCTTTGGAGTTCTACTCTCATATTCTTATATATTATACTTTATTCCACCCTGCTTGTCAAGGTAAGTTTACATTCGGTGATATACTGAATATTGTGTAAATTCGTATTTGATTGAGCTTGTTCTT
>CAZKWI010000037.1:0-16786 GCA_964556455.1 uncultured Planctomycetia bacterium
TCCGGTTCTCAAGCCGGTCTGATACAGAGGTCGTGCTGAATTCATACATGAAGTATTCAACAGGCTGCCTTGATAGACTGAGGGGTATGTTCGCTTTCGTAATAGCCGACCTGCATAAAAGAGAGGTGTTCGCGGCGCGCGACCCTTTCGGCATAAAACCGCTCTATATAAATACAACAGAGGATAGGATCGTGTTCTCAAGCGAGATAAAGCCGATGTCTGAATTTGTCCCTCTCGAGCCTGACTATGATAATTATCTCGAGAAGATAATGTTCAGGGACCTGTCCGGGGACAGGACATCCTATAAAAATATAACGAGCCTCCTGCCGGGCCACTATTTTACGTACCAAAAAGACAAAGATGAGCCTGCCCGCCGGAATTACTACAGATTGGATAAGACGTTTTCGAATGGTGCTGACCTAAAAGGAAGGACGGAAGACGATATTATAGATGAGGCTGAAGAGATCCTGGCGGAGAGTATCAAAATGCACACGTACAGCGATGTTGGCTATAACCTCCAGTTGAGCGGGGGTATAGATTCGAGTCTAATTGCTGTGATATTGGCAAAGAGACTTAACTGCACCGGACTGGACAGTTATTCCGTAGTGCTGGAGGATGCTGAGTGCGATGAATCATCGTACCAGAATATAGTGACAGATACCCTCGGACTCAGGAACCACAGAATAGAGGTCTCGAATAAGGTGTATACGGAAAATCTCGAAAAAAGCATCTACTTTATTGAGAAGCCGGTAGTCCACCCCGGCAGTGTCTGCCTCTTCCATCTTACGAAAGAGTCTGTTCTTAATTCAAAGGTCATATTGACCGGAGAAGGGGCGGACGAGGCCTTTGGCGGGTATAACAGATATAATATTCCCTTAAGGCTTAAGTTCATGACCTCCATGCGCGATCTGGGGTTACATAAGGCGATATACCCGTTAAGGGAGATCTCAGACACCGCGAACAGGATATATAAGAAGGTCGAACGCGATCAGCTCCTGGAATACACATCCCTGTACAGCTGGCACGAATCAGAGAAACTGGTGAATAGCAGGTTTATTTCAGGTTTGAATTTGGGCGAAAGAGGGTCCCTGCTTAAGAGTGCTTTACGCAGCGATCTCAGGAGTGTCCTTCTCTATTACGATCAGAATACATATCTGGCTACTCTGCTCGACAGGCAGGACAAGCTCTCCATGGCCAATTCCGTGGAGGCGAGAGTACCATACATAGACAGGCGGCTCTATGAGTTCGCTAACAGCCTGCCTTCGTCCCTGAAATTCAAGAAAGGCCAGCTTAAGTATGTGCTCAGAAAGATAGCTGAAAAGTACCTGCCGACAGAGCTTATATATAGGAAGAAGAACGGCCTTAACCTGCCCCTTAAGGAGTGGTTCAAGGACAAGAGATTTCTCGGCAGATACCTGGATATGCTGCTCGATAGTGATACAAGAAAAAGAGGCATATATAATGCCGACTACCTGGAATATATGGTCAAGAGTCAAAAAGCCGGCAGCAGGGACTTTACCGTGAAACTGGCGATGCTTGTGAATTTCGAGCTCTGGCACAGGATATTCTTTGATAAGACCGTAGAGGTGCCTTCATGCGTATAGCGCATTTAATATCGAATTACCCATTGCCCTTTGTGGGCGGGGCGGAAGCCTGCGTGCATAACCTTGCCTCCGAACAGGCCAGGAAAGGCCATGACGTCAAGGTCATCGCCCCTGTAGGCGGTAAATTACCCCCTCTTAATTACGAGGTATTGCCGCTCGGGCCGAAGTCGGTCCATATATCGAAGTTGCCGCTTATGAACAAGCTCTATTTTCTTAAGGCGTTGCGGGATTACCAGGCGAAGTACAGGTTCGATATATGGCAGGTGACGATGGGATATCCTTTCGGCGTAGCGGCTGTGGATTTTTTCAGGGAATATAATATACCCTGTGTCCTGCGCGCATCAGGCAGGGATATACAGGTGGACCGCGAGCTGAAATACGGCGCGCGGCTCAACAGGCTGGCAGACCTGCGGGTGAAGAGGAATTACCCGAAATTCGACGGCTTTATCTCCATAGTGGAGTCTATCACGACCGATTACCTGGAGATGGGGATACCCAGAGAGAAGATCCACTTCATACCGAACGGCGTCAATACCGGTATCCTGCACGCGAAAGGCGCGGAGCTTGAGATACGGAAGAGCCTTGGGATCGACGCGTCGAAGAAGATCATACTTACTGTCGGCAGAAATGACCGCAAGAAAGGATTCCAGTATATACCCGGGATAATAGAGAGGCTCTGTGAAAATAGATATGATTTTATATGGCTCCTCATAGGGAACATGAATTATCGGATAAAGGCCCTCGCGGAGAAAAAAGGCGTGGGGGGGTTCCTGATGACAGATGAGATACGCGCCGGTGTGAGAGATAACGAGGAGATCACCTTTCCGGATAAGAAGCTCGCCGATATTTATAAGGCCGCGGATATATTCGCCTTTCCCACATTGATAGAGGGCTGCAGTACTGTCATAACCGAGGCTATGGCGAGCGGCGTACCCGTAGTAACCACCGACGCCCCCGGCGTACGGGATATGATAAAAGACGGCCTCACAGGCCTTATTTCGAAAAGAAGAGATATCGCGGGCATGGCGGATAATATAACGCGCCTTTTGGACGACAGCCAGCTCTATAACGAGATAAAAGAGAATGCCCTGGCGGAGACGAAGGACATGGACTGGTCTACCATAGCAGAGAGATACCTGAATGCATATAAAGAGGTTATAAGAGGCAAGCAGAATGGATAGATTTACCAGGCCTATAACAAAGAAGAGGACTATTATTCTTGTCTATCATGGATTTACGGATAAGCCCCATGATGGCATAGAGAATTATCAGGGTAAGCATCTTGATATAAAAGATTTCAGGAAGCACCTGAGGCATTTGAAGAAATTTTACAATGTGATCCCGCTGGAGCGATTTATAAAACACTGCTCAGAGCATAGCGAACCTCCGGCTAATTCAGTGGTCATAACTATGGATGACGGATATCAGTCCAATTACAGGCTGGCCTACCCTGCGTTGAAAGAGTTCGATATGCCGGCAACGGTCTTTCTAGCGACAAATTTTGTGAACCATAAAGAGCCGTTATGGGTAGACCGCATTGAATACGCCCTGGCGAGGACAAAGAACAAGGCCTTAAAGCTGCGAATAGGCGAAGACGATGTCACCTTCAACCTGTCAGACACAGGTTCCAAAAAGATCTGTGACGCGGCGTTGAGGGCTGCCTTAAAAAGTGTAACAGACCCTGCCAGGGATAAGGTGATAAGTGACGCTGAATACATCCTTGATGAGCGGCTTGCCATGAATGACGCGTTGCCGGAGATCTACCGGCCGTTAAACTGGAGTGAGGTCCTGGAGATGCAGAAGAGCGGGCTGATCAGTATAGGGAGCCACACGTGCTCGCATGTAGCCCTGGCGAAGTGCAGTGACGAACAGGCAAGAAGGGAGCTTTCTTTGTCTAGGCAGATCATCGCGGAAAAGACGGGGGCTGCTTGCGATCATTTCTGTTATCCGAATGGTGCTCCGGGAGATTTTAACGCGCGCACCAAAAGGCTCTTAAAAGAAGCGGGTTATCGCTGCGGGTTGACTAATGCAGCTGGATTGAATGGCAGTAATTCCGACATCTTTGAGTTATGGAGAGACGGCATGAGCCGGAAGACAGGCCTGACTGAATTCAAGTGGATACTGTTCGGCAGGAGGCGCTGGGGCAGGAATATAAGGAGAATAGTGGAATGGATTCGCAAAAAAAGTTAGTAATAGACGATTTTGACCGCCAGTCGCAGGAGTATTCCAGAAAATACGACGGAAGAACCAGCGTTTCCCATTCTTTCTTAACCCGCAGACAGAGGGTATGCGAACTTGCAGCAGACGGTAAAGGCGGCAGGGCCCTTGATGTAGGATGCGGCCCGGGCATAATGGCTGAGCACCTGACCGAGAGAGGATTTGAGTTTTACGGTGTTGATATATCGCGCGAGATGATACACCAGGCTGAGGCGAAGTACGGCGGCCAAAAGATGTGCCATTTTTCCACGGGCAGGGTAGAGAAACTGGATTTCCCCGATTCTTATTTTGACATAGTGATCTGCATGGGGCTTGTTGAGTATATAGAAGATGACGTCGCAGCCATAAAAGAGGTTTGCAGGGTCCTTAAGCCTGGAGGGGAGCTCATCGTTACTTTACCTAACAGGCTCAGTCCTTACAGGATCTGGAGCAGGGTCTTCTTTAATAAAAAGATACTGGATCTTATAAAAAGGAAGATCCTGCGAAAGAAGGCACCGACACTTTTTCACAGAGAATACAGAGAAGATGCATATAAGGGGCTTCTGACAGCGCACGGCTTGGAGATAATGGATACCGTATATTATAATTTCAATATCATGCCGTTCCCGCTCGACAGGCTCTTACCGCGCTTGAGCGTCTCTGTCAGCAGGCGCCTCGAGAAGCTCTGCCGCGGGAAGTTAAGGTGGCTCGGGACAGGTTTAATAATAAAGGCCGGGAAGAGATATGGAGAATAGAAAGAAGCATATACTGTTTCTTATAAATTCCCTCAAATACGGAGGGGCAGAGAGGGTAGTAGCTAATCTCAGCCACTCTTTTGCCGAGAAGGGAGAGTACCGGGTATCTATCATGCTCCTTGAGCGCAAGATCGACCTTCCGGTGGAAGGGGTGGAGATGGTGAGCCTGCATACCAGACAGAAGAGCCTTTTTGAAAAGAGCGTATCCATAATAAAAGACCCGTTCAGGCTGCGCAGGTTCATAAAGGATAACGAAGTGGACATAGTCTTAAGTTTTATGCAGCGCCCGAATGCCATAAATATGCTGACAAAAGTCCTTGGGTCAAAGCACACGGCATGTGTAAGCGTAAGGTGCTCCATGACGAGACACTATGAGAACGTGCACCCGCTTTTAAAATTTGCCGGCAGGCTCTTCTTCAAATGGGCGTGGCGTTACGTTGACAGGACCATAGCCAATACGCGCGTTATAAAAAATGAAATAACAGGACTCTTCGATATAGATCCCGAAGAGATAGATGTGATATACAACCCAATGCAGCTCGGCAAAATAGAGAACCTGTCAAAGGAATCAATAGAAGAGGAATGGTTTAACGATAAGAGCGTCCCCATTATCATTAATGTAGGCAGGATGGCGCGGGCCAAGGGGCATAAGCATCTCTTAAGGGCATTCGCGTCGTTAGTCACCAGACGGAAAGCGCGGCTTGCCATCATAGGCGACGGTGTGCTTAGGGGTGATATAGAAAAAGAGGCTAAAGAGCTTGGCATAGAAGATAAGGTTCTCCTTATGGGATACAGGCAGAATCCCTACAAGTACATGGCACGATCGGACATCTTTGTCCTGTCGAGCATCTATGAAGGGTTCCCGAATGTCCTTATAGAGGCTATGGCTTGCCGCTGCCCGATCGTATCAACCTATTCATTTTCAGGCCCCGCGGAGATACTCCAGCCGATGCAGGGCGCAAAGGAAGACATAGTCGAGGCCAAATACGGTATCCTGGTCAAAGAGCCGAGCGTAGACCAGCTGTCGCAGGCGATCGAGCATCTCATGGATAAGAAGGAGCTCTCTCTGAGATACGCCGAGACAGGCTATGAGATGGCGGCCAATTTTGATATATCGCGCATACTCGAACATTATGAAACATCACTTTCTAAAGCAGGCGGGAAGAATGAAACTGAAAAAAATTAGAGGATACAGGTTCATACTGTTTCTATTTGCTGCGGCATTTGTTGTGAGGCTTGCCGCGGTATTTTTGATCCACGTGTGGCTTGAGCCGGACCTTGCATACAGAATAATACCGCCTGACGCGCGTGAGGACGGGAACGCATACGCCATAGCGCATGCCTGGAAAGAGGGAAGGTACTATGACGGCGTGCCCGCGGGCGAATTCCCGAAGTTCGATTACTACAAAGCGGCGATCTACTATGCAGCCGGGCACCATGAGACGATAATACCCTTGATAAATTCGTTACTAGGGGCACTAATAGTCTTTTTTGTCTATGGTATTGCAGAGGCCGTATTCAACCAGAAGGCAGCCAGGATATCGGCTGCCCTCTATGCATTCTTCCCGTCCCTTGTCTTCTGGTCGACACAGGGGCTGAAAGACATACCGTCACTTTTCATAATAGCGGCCGTTATATGGGGCGTGCTAAAGCTTCACAGGGCGTTTGGGGCCCGCCATCTGGTTATAATGGCCGCGGCTTTACCGCTTCTTTACGGGTTAAATCAGCTGCGGTGTTATGTATTCTTCTTTCTCATATACGCAATTGTCTTCTCATTTTTGGCCGATATCTCAAAGAAGAACTGCAAAAAGAACATTGTCTACGCACTCATATTCTTTTCGGTAATGTGGATCTTTCCGTACAGCACTTATTTATATAAAGACGTGACAGAGACTGTGCAGAGGCATAACAGAGGAGGGGCTATAGGCAACGCGGCGATCGAGACGAAGGTGGAATTCAAATCGTTTATGGATGTTATAAAATATATGCCCATCGGTTTGACCTATTTTCTCTTCGCGCCGTTCCCCTGGAGGGCGGAAGGCTTACTGCAGTTATCTACCATACCAGAAAATATCATCTGGTATGTTTTATTCATGTTCGCGCTTTATGGCCTGTATCTTTACAGAACAAGATGGAAGGTGTTCTTTATAATACTGTTTTTCACGGCCATTACCACGGCCGCCTATTCTCTCTATGAAGGGAATTTCGGTACCGGGTACAGGCACAGAGCGACCGTTCTGCCTTTTTATTTTATGTTCGCAGGCGCGGGAATAACCGGTTTTATAGAAACCCGGAAGGGTAAGAAAGAATATGCAAAAGGTAAACCAGGCAAGAGACAGAAAAGTTAAACTTGGGATCGTAGGGCTGGGCTATTGGGGAAAGAATATCCTGCGCAACCTCTCTGAGATGGGCGTGGTTGCGACGGCCTGCGATTTTGATGAACATATCCTTGAGCAGAGAAGAACCGAGTTCCCCGGCATAGGTTACACGTCGGACTTCGAGGATATATTGAATGATCCGGAGATAGGAGCGGTCGCTATATCCACGCCGGCAGCGACGCATTACGGGCTTGCAAAAGAAGCCCTGAGTAGGGGCAAGGACCTATTTGTCGAGAAGCCCCTGGCGTTGACTTCACAGGAAGGCCGGGAATTGACAGATCTTGCCGCCCGGAAAGAAAGGGTGCTTATGGTCGGGCATATTCTTCAGTATCACCCGGCTGTTATAAAGCTGAAAGAGATCGTTAAAAAAGGCGAACTGGGCAAGCTGCAGTATATCTATTCCAACAGGCTTAATATAGGAAAGCTGAAGGTGGAGGAGAATATACTCTGGAGCTTTGCCCCACATGATATCTCGGCCATCCTTATGCTTACGGGCACCCAGCCGGTGAAGGTAGACTGTTTTGGGGCCGACTACCTTAATAAAGGGGTCTTTGACGTCACCGTCAATACGCTGGAGTTCAAAGACGATGTCAAGGCGCATATATTCGTAAGCTGGCTCCATCCTTTTAAGGAGCAGAAACTGATAGTTGTAGGATCGAAGGCCATGGCGGTCTTTGATGATATTTCAAAAAATAAGCTCTGTATTTATCCGCACAGGATAGAGCGAAAGAACGGGACGATCCCGATAGCCCATAAGGCCGAGCACTATTCTGTAGAAGTACGCGAGTGCGAACCGCTAAAAGAGGAGCTTAAGCATTTCATTGAATGCGTAAAAAAGAGGACGTCCCCAAAAACCAACGGAGAAGAGGGGGTGAGGGTCTTGGAGATACTTGAGAAGGCTGACAGGTCCATGAAGGATAACAGTAAGAAAGGGGCTTTGAAAAAAGATACGGCTTATTCCGTGCATCCGTCCGCATGCATAGACGAAGGCGCGGATATAGGCAAAGGGACTACGATCTGGCATTTTTCCCATGTATCGAAGGGGTCGAAGGTCGGAAGTGATTGCAGGATCGGCCAGAATGTATTTATAGGGCCGGATGTCAGGATAGGTAACGGATGTAAGATACAGAACAATGTCTCCATATATAAAGGCGTAACACTTGAGGACGAGGTCTTCTGTGGACCCTCCTGCGTCTTTACGAACGTATATAATCCAAGAAGCGCCATCCCGAGAATGAAAGAACTGAAAGAGACGCTGCTGAAGAAGGGTGCAACGATCGGTGCCAACGCCACTATCGTATGCGGCGTCAAGATAGGAAGGCACGCCTTTGTAGGTGCGGGCGCTGTTGTGAACAGGGGTATCCCAGACCACTCACTGGTCGTGGGCGTCCCGGCGAAGCACATAGGTTGGATATGCGGCTGCGGAGTGAAACTTGGCTTTAAGAACACTGCTGCCAGGTGCGCAAGCTGCGGCAAGAGATATTCATTAACTAAGGGCAAGGTAAAGGAAGCTCAAAAATAAATGAGTAATATTTTCCATAAGGATAAGATATTTGAGGACGCATCCCGCGCCTGGAGCGAATACAGGTGCAATCCGGAACGTTTCGCCTTCCCGGAGAGGGTCACCGTGGAACTTACGAACCATTGCAACCTGAATTGCGGCGTCTGCCCGCGCAATAAGGCTGATATGGTGCAGGGGTACATGGATTTTACGGTCTTTAAAAAGATAATAGATGAGATGTCACAGTATTTGCCGGTGGGACTCGTTCCGTTCTTCAGGGGAGAAGCATTGCTCCATCCGGACTTTGCGAATATGCTCCGTTATGCTAACGCCAAAAAGATTAAGCCGATCCAGATCTCGAGTAACGCGACCCTCCTCACGGAGAAACTGGCGAAAGAAATACTGGATCTTGAGATAGACTCCCTGTCGTTCAGCATACATGCTGACGCGGCGCCGGCGAAAGGGCAGAAGGGTCTTATCTGCCTCCTGGAAGAAAAGAAAAGAAGGAATAGAACGCTGCCTAATATCCAGATATCGCGTGTGAAGACCAAAGAGAATTCTGAGTCGATAGATGATTTTGTAAGGTACTGGCGCAATAAGGCCGATAGAGTAAGGATATACCATGCTCACTCACTGGACGGCAGGTTCGGCCATATAGCAAACGACAGCATAATGGCGAGAAGGCCCTGCTTGAAACTGCTTACTGATATGGTGGTCTACTGGAACGGCGATATTGCAATATGTAATCATGACTGGCAGCGAAAAACACTTATAGGGAATGTGACGAATAGCCCACTTGAAGATATCTGGAGAAACGAAGCCTATGAAGGCATAAGGAAGAAGCACTTAGACGGCGATCATAGGGGGCTTCTGCCGTGTGAAGACTGTTCGCACTGGAAGGCTTATTATAATAAGGAAAATTTTATCGGGGAGATATATGAAAACCAGGAAGTTCCCGTTAGTTAAGCCGGGACTTAAGATAGGCCGGATGGGCGCGTTAAAGGGAGTCATTGAATCTGGCTGGCTCACGCAGGGGCGCGTTGTAAGCATTGTTGAAGAGATGCTAAAGAGCTTCAATAATGCAAAACATGCGATCCTGGTAAACTCCGCCGCATCGGGACTTATAGCGGCTGTAAGGTCGCTGGGCCTGAATAAAGAAGATGAGGTCATAGTGCCTTCTTTTACGCACCCTGCGACTGTGAATGCGGTCATCCTTGGCGGTGCAACACCTGTATTCTGCGACATAGACCTAAATACGTTCAATATATCTTATGAGAGACTGGCCGGTATGATAACGAAACGGACAAAGGCTATCATGGCGGTGAGCGAATTCGGCCTGCCGCTGGATTGGGACAGGCTTAAAAGGATCTCGAGGAAGTATGGATTACGCATTATAGAGGATGCCGCCTGTTCTCTCGGGGCGGAATATAACGGCAGGAAAGCGGGCGCGTCAGCCTATGCGGGTGTATTTTCATTTCACCCGCGCAAGATACTGACATGCGGTGAAGGCGGATGCCTTATTACAAATTCTTCCGCGGTGGCGGATAAGGTCAGGCATTTGAGGGACCATGGCCAGAAGAACGGATCTTTTGATGACTGCGGCTATAATTTCAGGCTGTCTGATGTCCATGCGGCGGTATTGCTGCCCCAGATGAAAAACATCGAGACCACTATAAAAAAGCGCAGGAAGCTGGCTTCGAATTATGACGCTCTCCTTCAGTGCCTGGAGTCTTCAGGATCACTGAGGAGGCCTATATCACCAAAAGGCTCCAAGCATGTATACCAGTCCTACGTGGTGCTTCTCTCTGACAGAGTAGACAGGGATAAGGTGAAAGATATATTGAAGAAAAAGGATATTGAGACGCAGATAGGCACTTATTGCGTGCCGAAGCTTAAATTTTTCAACAGTTCTTTCAAAGCACCCGAGAGCTCCTGGAAGAACGCCTATCATGCCTATAAAAAGACCCTTACGCTGCCGCTGTACGGCAATTTAGGAACGGTAGACCAGAAATTCATAGTAGGCCAACTGGAGAAAGCGATCTTAAAATGTGCGGGATAGCAGGAATAATAAACCTGAATAAAGATACGATCAACAGGGAAACCCTGTGGCGGATGACAGACTCCCTTGCCCACAGGGGCCCAGACGGCAGGGGGACCCATGTAGACGGCTTCATAGGGCTGGGGCACAGGCGCCTGGCCATAATTGACCTGTCAGAACGTGCGCACCAGCCTATGACGACACATGACGGCCGTTTCACCATAGTTTATAACGGCGAGGTATATAATTTTAAGGAGCTGAAAAAGACCCTTGAGAATACAGGGGTGAATTTTACATCCGCATCAGACGCTGAGGTCGTGTTGAAATCTTTTGCCAAGGACGGCACGGACGCGATCGGCAAATTTAACGGAATGTTCTCATTTGGCGTGTGGGATAAAAGGTCCATGACGTTTACCCTCGCCAGGGACCGTTACGGGATAAAGCCATTATATTACTGGCAGAACGGCAGAATACTGCTCTTTGCATCAGAGATAAAGGCGTTCCTGAAACACCCGGAATTCAAGCGCAGGATAGATAAAGAAACGCTGCTTGAATATTTCACTTTCCAGAATACATTTACTTACAAGACGTTATTTAAGGATGTAAAACTACTGCCGCCGGCGACATATATGCAGATCTCTTTTGCTAAAGATATCAAGTTCAGGAGCGAGCGCTACTGGGATTATTCCTTTAAAGGAGAGCATCCTTCAAGATCAGAGAGCGAGTATGCAGAGGAGCTTGACAGGCTCTTCAGGCAGGCGGTGAGGAGGCAGCTTGTTAGCGATGTAGAAGTAGGCTCATACCTGTCAGGCGGGATAGATTCAGGGTCCATAACAGCCGCGGCTACAGGCGGGATAAAGGACCTGAAGACATTCTGCATAGGGTTTGACCTCTCCAGCGCGTCGGGATTGGAGCTCACTTATGACGAGAGGCAGAAAGCGGAGTATCTTTCATATCTCTATCAGACAGAGCATTATGAGATGGTCCTCAAGTCCGGCGATATGAAGAGATGCCTGCCGGACCTCATATGGTCACTCGAAGACCTGAGGATGGGGCAGAGCTATCCGAATTTCTACGCCTCTAAACTCGCTTCCCGCCATGTAAAGGTCTGCCTTTCAGGAGGCGGAGGAGACGAACTATTTGCGGGCTACCCGTGGAGATACTATACAGCACTAAAATGCAGGAATTTTGACGAGTACATAAAGGGCTACTACGGATACTGGCAGAGGCTGGTGCCGAATACGTCATTAAGGAAACTCTTCGGGCCGATATACGAGGATGTCAAGGATGTCTGGACTGAGAATATATTCAGGGATGTGTTCAGCAGAAGATCCCCTCTCCCCGAAACGGTCGAGGATTATGTGAATCATTCGCTCTATTTTGAGGCAAAGACATTCCTGCATGGCCTGCTCGTGGTGGAAGATAAGCTAAGCATGGCGCACGGCCTGGAAGTGCGAGTGCCATTCCTGGATAACGACTTGGTCGATTTCGCCCAGAAGCTGCCAGTGAGGTTCAAGCTCAGGAACATGGGGAACATCGCGAAGATAGACGAAGATGAGCCGGCTAAGAGCAGAAGATATTTCGAAAAAACGCATGACGGCAAAATGATACTTCGAAACACACTGAAGAAATATGTGAGAGATGACATTGCGGACCAGCCGAAACAGGGATTCACCGGACCGGATGCAAGCTGGTTCAAGGGCGAGAGCATAGATTATGTAAGAGAACTTCTTCTTGATAGAAAGGCCGGCATATTTGACTATTTTGACTACAGGACCACAGCCGGCCTTATAGAAGAGCACGTAAACGGAAAGCATAACAGAAGACTCTTTATATGGTCGCTTCTTTGCTTCGAATGGTGGCTTAGGTTATTTGTCGTCGGTAAGAGTGTGGATGCGGAGGAATATGCGAAGAGAGCTGAATATATTTGTTGATCCCCGGAAACACAGACCTCTTTTACTGAAAACAGCGAAAGAGAAGGAAGGGCGCGTACTTTTCGGCACTCTTTATAACGAACATGGCAGGTATCCTATAATCGACGGCATCCCGAGGTTCGTGGACAAAGAGTATTATACCGGAAAGGCATCTACGCGGCCCGATGCAAGGACCGCTGCGTCTTTTGGAAATAAATGGCGCGAAAAAAGGAACAGGGAACTGGGGATCGCGAAACAGGATATAAAGTCCCTTAAAGAGCAGTTTATGGCTCTGCTTGGATGCCGCAGCATTTCCGAACTGAAAAAGATCCTCGCCGGGCCTAAAAAGATATTGAACGCGGGCTGCGGGGTCGCGTGGTCGGAATATCTGTTTAACTATGACATGGATGCCGAGAGGCATTGCGTAGATGTAAGCCTCTCTGTCGAGGCGGCACATAAGAGGACCAGGTATATGCATAATGTGAGCGTGTCGCAGGCCTCTATTTTTGAGTTGCCGTATAAAAATGAGGTCTTTGATGTGGTCTATTCGCTCGGGGTGCTTCATCATACCCCTGATCCCAGGAAAGCATTCCGGGCCCTTGTGAAGAAGGTCAAACAGGGGGGTGTGCTCGGCATTTATATTTACAATATCAAGCCCCTCCTGAGAGAGAGTGCGGATAAACATATACGCGAACATACCACAGCGATGGGCTATGGTGAATGCATGGAGTTCTCAAAGAAGATCTCAAGGCTCGGCAAAAGCTTGAGCAGGATAAAAGAACCGCTTACTATTGAAGATGATATAGACCTGTTGGGTATAAAGAGGGGCAGATATAGCGTGCACCAGTTCGTTTATGAACATTTTCTTAAGTGCTGGTACAGCGACAAATCGGACATCGAATATGCCGACCTGGCAAACCAGGATTGGTACCACCCTTATTATGCAAGCCATCATTCCAGGGAAGAAGTGACGGGCTGGTTCAAAAAAGAAAAGATGAGGAATATAAAGTGTATTGTCCCGCGCGGATGGGAGCGCAGCGGTTACTTTATATCAGGGATAAAAGGATGATCGAGGCAAAGACAGGCATAGAGAGCATACCGCATTCAAGGCCGTGGATAACGGAATCAGATATCGACGCGGTGAGAGATAATCTTATTACAGGTATGATAGCAAAAGGAAGACTGGTGAGAGAATTCGAGGAGAGCTTTGCGCGGTACAATAACTGTGCCGGCGCCTTATCTTTTCCCAGCGGGACATCGGCTTTTGAATTTGCATTGAAGGCATTAGGTGTATCCGGCGGCAGGGAAGTCATACTGCCCACCTATGTCTGCAGATCGGTGCTTGAGGTGGTCCGATCCGTCGGCGCAAGACCCGTACTGTGTGATATCGGACCTGAGACCTGGAACATGACCCGCGAAAGCGTAAGACCCCATATTACAAAAGATACAGCCGCCATAGTGGCGGTCCACATCTTCGGCATACCGGCCGATGTCCGGGGATTACGGGAATTCGGAGTACCAGTCATAGAGGATTGCGCGCAGGCCCTCGGGTCTGAATGCGGCGGAACCCCGGCAGGCTCTATCGGTGATATGGGATTTTTTTCATTCCATGCCACTAAGTGCCTTACAACGGGGGAAGGCGGCATGCTGGTGACAAGTGATAGAGCATTATACGATACGCTGATAGAAAAGAGGACAGAGGCGCAAGAGACTGCACCGGCCTTGTCAGATATGCAGGCCGCGCTCGGTATCAGCCAGCTGGAGCGGTATGGCGGCTTCATCGAAAGACGCAAGGTGCTGGCCGGCCGCTATTTTAATGATCTCCCGCGTGAATGGACTGGAAAGCTTCTCCATGTAAAGGACGGGAATATCTTTTTCAGGTTTCTGCTGGACGGAGATTTTGATTTTGAGGCGGCGCGCGCGAAGGCTGAAGAATACGGGGTTTCCGTGCGCAGAGGAGTGGACCTTCTTTTGCACAAGGTTTTGGGGCTGGACAGAACGGAGTTCCCTAATGCCGAAAGTGCCTTCAGGAGGACACTTTCTGTCCCTATTTATCCGTCCCTGACCCGTGAACAGCAGGACAGGGTGATCGATACGCTCAAGAGGGTTATTTTATGAGGATAACAGAATTAAGCGGATCCCGCGAAAGATCGTACGAAGAGTTCCTGGCCAAAAATGAAAAGACCCTCTTTTTTCATTCAAATAAGTACAGAAAATTTCTGAAGTCATATTTGAACCAGGAGGACCGGTATTTGCTCCTGGTGGATGAGAATGAAGAGATCCTTGGCGCGTTGCCTGTATTCGTCTGCAGGAACCAAAAATACGGAGATGTGCTGAATTCACTGCCGTTCTACGGCAGTAACGGCGGTGCGTTAGAACATAACGGAGACCTTAATGCAAAGAGAATGCTCCTGGACGCTTTTTGCGGGTTGGCGGATGAGTTGAACTGCGCGGCTTCAACGATCGTCATTTCCCCGTTTGACGGGTCCGGAGCTTTTTACGAGAGCAGCTTCGATCACGATTTCGTGGATGAAAGGACAGGTCAGATAACGCATCTGGACCGGAACTCAGTAAGAAACGAGCTTATGTCCGGGTTTCATTATAAGACGAGAAATATGATAAGGAAGGCCGAAAGATGCGGCATCGAGATAAGGCAGGGACACGATGAAGGCGCATTCGATTTTTTGGCAGGCGTGCATAAAGAAAATATGCTTGCCATCAACGGAAGGGCCAAAGACAGCCGTTTCTTTAAATGTGTCAGAGAGGTCTTTGAGCCGGGGACAGAATACAGGATATATACGGCTTATCTTGATAACGAGCCTGTGGCCTCTATGCTGCTTTTTTATTTTAACAGAACCGTGGAGTATTATACGCCTGTCGTCAGGCGGGAATTCAGGGGTATGCAGCCCATTTCATTGTTGATCGTTGAGGCGATGGAGGACGCGGCCGGCATGGGATATAAATACTGGAATTGGGGCGGGACGCATCCTGAGCAGGAGAGCCTTTACAGGTTCAAGACAAGATGGGCAGCTGAAGACCGCCCGTATTATTATTTCACCAGACTTTACAATAAAGGACTGCTTGAGTTGCCTAAAGAGGAACTTTTGAAAGAGTACCCCTATTTTTATGTTATGCCGTTCTCAAAAACCGAGAAGGTGGCGGTATGAAGATCAGCCACGAGAATGTAAAAAGCGAAAATATAAAACGCTATAACGCGGAAGCCGCAGCATACGACAGGCTGCATCCGGAGATATGGAACTGGTATGAACAGAAGCGCCACCGCAGGCTGGTTGAAGAAACACTGAAATCCATACCCGCAAATGCGGATAGGGTTATTGTTGATATAGGGGCCGGTACCGGGAACCTGACTACAAAATATCTGAAACACGGATGCTCGGTCATAAGCGTGGATATCTCCGGGCCTATGCTTGAGGTGCTGGAAGGTAAACTGAACCCTGAAGAGAAGAGGCGTTGCCGGATCATATGCGCCGATATCGAATCGGCATTAAAGGATATGCCGGATGTGGACGGCATCTGCTTCAGCTCGGTCTTGCACCATCTTTACGACTATAAAGATATAATAAAAGACCTGACGGGGAAGATAAATAGGGGAGGGTTCTTTCTGAATGTGCACGACCCGCTTATACAGGAGCCCAAGTCCCGCACCATTTACAGGATCCATAGGATCCTTAGGGGCATGGATGAATACTTTTACCACCGGAATGTAAGGCGCATGGGATATGATCTGCGGGAATTCGGCGATGACAGGATAGCCGAATATCACCAGCGCGGGGGGACGTTCGACCATTGTGAGTTGAGAACGTTCCTGGAGGGTCTCGGTCTCTCCGTTGCGCATTTTGAGACTTACACATCGCGCAGATACGGCCTGTTCGGCTGGCTGGCGACCGAGGTCTTTGGCGCGGAGAACTCTTTTTCTTTCATAGCACGGAAGGTGTAGCATGCTCTATGTAGAAGCGATAAAAGACTCACTGGAAAATATACTGACCTCCGATGAGAGGTATTATCTGCTGGGTGAAGATATATGCGATCCCTTCGGCGGGGCGTTTTGCGCGACAAAAGGGCTCTCGAGCGCCTTTCCGGGCAGGGTGATAAATACGCCGCTCAGCGAATCGGTGCTGATAAGTGTGGGCACAGGCATGGCGCTGAGAGGCCTGAGGCCGATAGTGGAGATCATGTTCAGTGATTTTCTGACGCTCTGCTCAGACCAGCTCCTGAACCATTCATCCAAGTTTTCATGGATGTACAATATGGAACAGGGGCTGCCCCTGGTCATAAGAACGGCCTCCGGGGGCAGAAAGGGTTACGGCCCTACCCATAGCCAGTGCATGGAAAGGTTGTTCTTTGGTTGGCAGGGAATAGATATAGTCAGCCCCTCGCTGG
>CAZKWI010000038.1:0-16588 GCA_964556455.1 uncultured Planctomycetia bacterium
GAGTGTCTGGTTTTTTGGCCTAAGGGAACTGCTCCCGGGTGCTCTTTGGTAAGCCTGTTTGTGAGTTGCGGGCTGGGTCATATGCATACACTGCCGAGTCTGAAGGACAGCCTGCCACTATATCCACGCCTCCGATACCGTCAATATCCCCTACGGCTATGGAGCTGAACCACACCTCTTCAAATTCCGGAGAAGCTACCATAGTAGCTATTATGGGCTGTCCCGCTTTAAAGGGAGTCCCGTCATGATTGTATGCGTATATATTCGTAAGTTTATCTGTGAATATAAGCTCGAGCTGGGGATCCGCAATTCCGTCCAGATTAGCGAGAACCACCTCGTCCGATAGGTTGTCGACGCCCGTATTCACAGGCCAGCCGGGCGCCCTGGTGCCGTCGTTATTTATGACATAAACCTGTGAAGACGCGGAAAAGACTATTTCAGGTGCGCCATTCTCATCCATGTCTATATTCCCCACAGTCGGCAGCAGTGTGTCGCCGCTAGAAGCCACGTCTTCCCATGTATGTAATGTATTGGCCTGATGATCAAGTATATGTATATCGGTGGTAGCGCCCATATCCATGGTCAGGACAAGTTCTTTCTGGGGTGTCGTAACATCAAAGTTTGCCAGCGCAAGGCTGCCTTTCTCGGAACCGGTCCCCATGTTGAGCGGCCAGTTAGGCAGGGGGTTGCCGTTGGCATCATAGACGCATACATAGGTTTCGCCAGCAAAGATATCGAATGTGCAGAAGATTATCTCTTTTGTGTTATTATTGTCAATATCGCCTATTATGACCGGGTCTTCAGAACCTGTCGTGTGCACATTCCCGTATATGAGAGGGTCTAATATGTTGAACCTTTTTCTTATGCCTGCGAGGTGATCGATAATATAGACCATTTCGCCGGGGACATCCCTGTCTTCGATGATAACTATCTCTCTGCCCATGGGACCGTCACCGTCCATATCGCCTACGGCTGGGCTTGACGCGTAGAGCTCCGCTCGTTCCGGGTCTTCTCCTTCGTGGTGGAGCTGCATGGACCAGAGAGGCTCGCCGTTCTTCTTCCATAAATGCACTTTACCCGATAAGGTCACGGCAAGTATTTCATTGCTGCCGTCATTATTGATGTCCACGCATACTGGGTTGCCGCTGAGGTAGCTGCCGGCGTTCCTGGGCCAGCCTGCAAGAATATCCGGGGTGTGGTATATACGCGTAATGTCCGTAACGGTGGAAGTGCTATGCTGGGTCGTAAGTTTTATGTAGTAACTATCATAGCCGAGGCCCCCAGCATCGAGAGTGGCGAGAACGCCATTCTGTACGGGGCCATTCACTTTTGGCGGGATCTCCTGCCAGTCCGCTGAATAAGGGCTCCCGGTAGTGTATGATACATTGTATCTTGTGCCTGTGGCGGTACCGCGTATCTCTATATTTCTTGAGCCGGATATCTCTTTATATGTCGGGCTCTCTATACGGGCTGTTATCTGAGGAGGCATTACCGCGTCTTCGGAGACCGTCATGGCGTTGTTCGCATTCACTATACCCTGGCCAATATACTCATCGGTATCAAGCTGATAAGCCGTGGATTTCAGAAGCGTTTTTATCTGATCAGGAGTGTAATCTGGGTGTTCTGAGAGAATTAGTGCTGCTACGCCGGATACATGCGGGCACGCCATGGAAGTCCCTGATGCAGTCGATGTATAGCCTTCAGGGTCCAAGGCAGGATCGGTCAGATCGCCTATGTGACCTTCGCTCCCAGCTAAAGAGAGTATGCCCACTCCGGGGGCCGCTATATCCACGGTCTCGCCGAAGTTTGAGAAGACCGCCCTCTGGTTGCTATTATTGATAGCCGCTACGGATATGACGTTCTCATACGCTGCCGGGTACTGTTTGCTCGCATCGCCTTCATTTCCTGCGGCTGCGACCATCAGCATACCCTTGACGTTCACGACATGGTTCACCGCTTGCCGAAGCGTTCGGCTGTCAACCTGGCATCCCCAGCTGTTAGACGCTATCTGGGCACCGTTGTTCGCTGCGTAATAAAGCGCGTTTGCGGCATCGGCTATATTACCGCCTGAATTTGCCCCGAGTATCTTGAGCGCCATTATTCTGGCATTAGGCGCCACACCCGCTATAGCGAGACTGTTATTCTTCTCCGCGGCGATTATGCCTGCACAGTGTGTTCCGTGGCCGTTATCATCCATCGGGTCATTGTCGCTATTATGAAAATCATACCCGTGTCCTGCGCCGTCTGTCCACATGCTGCCGTTAAGATCATAATGTTCGTAGTCAACGCCTGTGTCGAGTACGGCTACTATAACTTCCGGCGCGCCGGCAGCAAGAAGACCCCAGGCTTCAGGCGCGTCTATGGTATCTAGTGCCCATTGATGGCTAAGTAGCGGGTCAGGGCCGCCAAGGCCCGGGTCCTGAACAGGCTTCACCAGGTAGTTGGGCTCGGCGTAATTGACGCCGGAGCTCTTCTTCAGCTTCTTCACAGCCTCTTGCGGGACCACGCCTTCCGGAAGATCGAGCCTGTAGGTCCTATGGAGATTCTGCTCTGCAGCATCCATCTGGCTGTATACCTGGCCGAAGATCTCGTCCTCAGACATGTCTTCTATGGCCTCATATTCCTTGCCCCTATACCAGAACCAGCCTCCCCCGTCCTCATCATCTGTTGAGAGCTTGTAAGAGATCTTCATACCTGTGACGAGCTCGTCTATAGAATACATCCTGCCCAGTCCTGATGCGTCCATACCAAGGCCGCTTACGATCTCCGAGGGGCTTGTGCCGGGATCAAAGTTGACAAGCACTTCACCGGGGACACACGGCGCGTCCGCCGTCCCTTCACTCGCTGAAAATATGTCGAGTCTGTACATGAAAGCGATGATTACGACCACGGCTGATATCCACAGCCTTAACTCCGGATTTCTGAGGGTTTTTCTCAAGTGTTTTAGACTCATAGCGTCCTCCCCTTGTTGGCATCATTGTTCTTTATTATGGCGTTAAGTATACGGGCGTGCAGCTCGTCTTTTGTGTGTATGCCTCTGCCTGTCATGGGGAACTCATGCATGACATCGATAATAGCCGATATGACGTCCGTTCGGGAGAGCTTCTTACCCGTGGAAAAGAGGGCGTCCTTGCCTATCTTGTCAATGAAGTCCATTTCATCCCTGGAGATCATCGCTACCAGCCTGGCCTTGGAATCACTCTTATGGTCCTTCATATTAATCACATCCTTTTTGGTTGTTAAATAAAAAAGCCCTATTCTTTACGATACGAAAGAATAGGGCATAATATCTGAACTCTTATTCGGCGGCCCGGCTGCCTTACCCCAATTACTGATTTAGGCCCGTGGCTTTGCGCCCCACCCTTTCGAATGGTTTGCCTTTATCGTAAGCTATATATATACAAAGAACAATATATTGCGCACTACAAGTATGGACGACATTTGTCACTTTGTCAATATGTAAAATCTAGGCTTTTTTACATTTACTAAAAGGACAAGGTCTTGGAGTTAAAAGAAAGGTGGCTGCCCCTATTATATATGTCTATCGTTATTAAACACAAGATGTTATGTTACTAGCACCGATATAACTGAATAGCCGAAATATTAAAAACTGATGGCATATAGATCACATATAGCACTTACTTCTTAAAGTTATAATACTGATGCCTTTTTTAGAGAAAAACTGGAATTATGTGGGAGTAGACCTTTCGGCCTATGAGAAATGGCGATTGATCGTGTAATCAGCTAACACTTTTAGCCAGGCGGTGTTATGAAAATAAATTGTTATGGTAAAATGGCCTTTTGTAACTCTTTTATTTGTAGCATGTTACGCACATAGTCTTTATCTCTTTTTCAACTGGTCTTGACGTTTTGAGTAATATGTGATATTGTTGCCTTGAAAGAGGGAGGTGGTTATGAGAAAGAGTACTGTTTTTTTTACCCTATTTTTCTTAGTTGCTATTTTCCTGTTTGCCGCCAGTGAGGCTGCGGCACAGGACAGGCCGGCTCAGATCAAGGCTGAAATACAGAAACACAAGGCTGCTATAAGGGCCTTAAAAGATGAGCTGCGCGGCATAATAGGCCCCCCTCAGGAAGGGGCAAGCGGGGACTATTACGAAGATACTGGTTCTTATGATACCGAGAGCTACGATACCGGTGTTTCTGAAGATTATGCCGTAGAGAGCTATGATTCTACGGGATACGCAGAAGGCACCCCGGTATCGGCAGAGGGTGCCCATGTAAACCCTCCAGGCCCAAAAGGCGGGCCGGGTGCCGGACCGAGGTTCAAAAAAGGCGTCAATCCTCCCGGGGCCAAAGGCGGACCTGGCGCAGGGCCTAGATTCAAGAAGGGTACAAACCCTCCCGGGGCCAAAGGCGGACCTGGCGCAGGGCCAAGGTTCAAGAAAGGTAACCCCCCGGGGCCTAAGGGCGGACCTGGAAAAGGAAAGGGTCTGAGAGGCGGAGGCAGCCATCCAAGCGGTAAAGGCGGCGGAGGTCACCCGAGCATTAAGGGAGGTGGCGGTCACCCAAGCCCTAAAGGCGGCGGAGGTCACCCGAGCGGTAAGAAAGGTGGAGCTAAGAAAGGCGGAAGTCGAGGCGGTGGAGGCCGTAAAGGCGGAGGCCGAGGCGGACGCAGATAGTTATATATTATAACAGCATAAAAGAGGGCGGGTTTAAACCCGCCCTCTTTTTATAACCCGAACAATTTTATATAGTTAATACAATTTACCGCGGAGGGTGAGGCTGGCGCGGTCATAGAGCTCACCCGCTTCCTTGAACATCCCCTTTTCAAAGTAGGCGTCGCTCCTCTCCACAAGGCCCTTCGCCTTCTTCAGCCTCCTCTGGTCTATATTATCGCCAACGGCATATCTGCCAAGCTCTTTTTTGCTGCGGATGGCCTTTTTAAGGGCATCCTTCCTGTAGGCCTCTTTCTTCTTTGACTTCTGGGCTTCCCTCTTTTTATGCTTTGCCTCTTCTATTCTTTCTATGCGGCCTCTTAAAGCCTCTTTTTTAAGACGCTCTTTGGCCTCTTTTGCCTTGGTCTTAACGAGCTTCTTATCCGCCTTTTTCTCTCTTGCTTCCTTCTTTGAGCTTGCTATTGAATCAAGACTTTCGTCCACGCCGGACCTGGCCGCTATAAAGTCCTTTGCTACTTTCTTGGCCTCTTTTTTGAGGACCTCGCGGGCCACTCTTTTGGAGACGGCCTTCTTGACCTTCTTTTCGGGTTCTTTCTTTTCGACTATCTTTTTCGCCTTCTTTTCTGCGGCCTGGGCACGGGCTATCTCTTTGGCGAGTTTCTTCTCATCGGCAACCCTCTTCTTTGCCTCTTTTATAGCCTGCTTTTCCGCGGCTGCGCGCTCCTTCTTAAGTCTTCTATTGGCCTTATATCTTGTCTTCTCTTCCCGCACGCCTTCCCATCTCATGGCCTTCGAACTTTTACTTTCGGCCACCCCTGCCCTTATTTCCGCGCGGCGCGTTACTATGTCTAACTCTTTGCGCTCCCTCAGAACCCTTACATACTCGCTCTTTATCTTGCGCACAGCCTGTTTGTTCTTCTTTTCTTTCTGCTGTGCCATCATATCTTTCAGGTCTTCCAACCTGGCGCTTCTCTCCAGTGACGCTTCCTCGTATGATTCTACGAGACCTATATATGCTACCCTGGCCTGTTCATATCTTTCCGCGGCATTGAGGTAATCTTTCTTCTTAAAGAGTATGTCGCCCTCTTTTATCAGGGCTTCGGCCCTGTTGTTCTCAGCCAGGGCCTGGCCCGCAGGGAGTATTACAGCCAGGCAGGTTACGGTCGAAAGAATCGCTATTAAGACAAGTTTCTTCATAATCTCTCTTTCAATCAGAAATGTTATAATTATGATATAATAAAATCATATATATGTCAACTATTTGTAGCATACCCTGTTGCGGCCGGACTTCTTGGCTGTGTAGAGGGCGTCATCGACTTTTTTTATAAGCTCTTCTTTGGTCTTCTCGCTCTTGAGGGTAGCCACGCCCAGAGAAACAGTAACACTGTAGGTTTCGTTATATCTTCTGAACGGGGTCTTCTCTATGGTTTCTCTCACGCGCTCGGCTATGGCCTTGGCGTCGTCCATATCCGTGCCGGGGAGCATCATTATGAACTCCTCTCCCCCGTACCTAGCGGCCACGTCATGTGTGCGGGAGGAGTCTCTGAACATCTTGGCGACCCTTTTCAGAACAAAGTCCCCTATCTGGTGGCCATAAGTGTCGTTGAAGTTCTTGAAGTAGTCCACGTCAGCCATGATAAGCGAGAGTTTCCTGGCGCGTCTCTTGCCGTGCGAGAGCGCAAACTCCTTCTCGAGTATCTCCTTGAAATGCCTTATATTGAAGAGCTTCGTCAGGCCGTCCCTTATGGAGAGATCGAAGTATTTCTTTCTCTCTAAGGCAAGCATGACTTCATTGTAGAGCGTAACGGTAAAGAAAGACCCCAGCATGGAGAGCGCGGGATAGACTACGGCTATCCACTTGCCAAATAATATAAATACCATGAATGCCGCCGCTACATAACCGCATAATGCCAATACCGTATACGCGCCGCCCCTTATGAACCTGACCTTGGATACGAGCATCGCCACCAGTATGCCCATGAGATATATCAATACAGCGTCTATTATCTTCGGGGCCCTGGTGATAAAATCTCTCTTCAGTATATTATTTATGATATTGGCGTTCATGCCCACTACAGGATAACTCGCTTCAAGTGGTATGGGCCTTATATCGTAAAGCCCTGAGGCGGTAAGGCCTATTATACAGATCTTGTCCTTTAAGACAGTAAGGTCCATCATGGGCCTTGCGCCGCTTTTATGCTGATTGTACGAGGTGATGATATCTATGTAAGAATAATGTTTAAAAGTATCTTTCCACCTGCCCGCCCAGCTCACCAGCATCTGATTGTTCTTATCAAGCGGGAGCTTTACTTCATAAATGCTCTTTCCCAGATAGTCACATACGAGCTTGTAGGCGACCTGCGGATGGAGCCTGCCTCTATGCTCGATAAATACCGGTGTCCTGCGCAGGGTCCCGTCTATATCAGGGGCGACATTCACGTGGCCTGACCCCGCGGAGACTTCTCTAAATTCCGCCAGAGGATACAGGATGTTCCTTACATTACCTGAAGGCGCTTCTTTCACGGGCATGTCGCCGGCGTTGAATTCAAAAACATACGGGAGGTAGACATTGCCGGCCTTTTTCATCGCTTCACGAAATACGAGGTCCTGTGTAGGCCGGGAGGACTTGTCGAATATAACATCGAAGAGTATGACTTTCGCGCCGAACTCGTGCAAGACATTCAAGAGTGCTGCGTGCCACTGGCGCTCCCATGGCCACCTGCCTATCGCCTCTATGCTGTCCTCGGCCATCTCGATAAGGACTATATTTTCGTCAACAGGGCATGCAGGCCTTGCCTTGAACCTTTGGTCTAAGGTAACGAGTTCGAACTTCTCGAAGTCGTCGTAAAGGAAGGTAAAGAGTATTACAGTACTCGCTATGAGACCTATTAAAACTTTGGCAAAAAAATAACGGGCAAACATAAAGCCCGTTATCTTTCTTAATACTCTCCTTAAGATCCTATTGAATGATAGATTCATTCCTTTCGGGGCCTTCCGGGTTATAAACCCATACTTCAAAACCTGTGCCCCTTACGGCTGTCATTGACGTGGGCGTGAGCACTTCAAACCTGGACTTACCCTTAAGGGGGTCAGTCTTTATTATAATATGTCCTATGGCTAAATCAAGAAGAATCTCACTGTCTCCTGTCACTTTATCCAGATTTAATGTCATGAGGCTCATATCGGCCTCGTCAAGTATGATGACCTTGGAGCGCTTGCCGTTTCGTACAAATAATACCTCGACCCTTGAGTCTATGCCTGTGATTATTTGGTCGTCCACGGCCAGCTTCATACCGTGTTTGGCAGCGACCCAGCCTGTCTCGCCAGCCTTCCGTATCTGTGCGGTACCTTCGACCTTCATGATCTTGCCGGTGAAGTTGGTATAGGCATCCTCTGCATCGGCGACCTTGCCCGGGTAAGAGGCAAGACAGAGCGCGGCTATCACCACTGTCGCGATCACCAGTCTTCTTGTAAACATAAAGGTCTTCATCATCGTCTCCTTTATATACTGCGCAAGACCTCTCCAAGTGCCTTGTATATGTCTCTTATCACATCAAAGCTTACAGGCTTGAGCACCTTCCATATCAAGCCGGCCGAATGGATACTCCTCAACCTTTCAAAATATCCTGAGGCATCAGTGCTGTAGTCCTTATAGCCCGATGCCAGGAATGACAGCATCTCAGGCGTTATCTCACTCTTTTGTATCTGCGTAAGTCTCGATAGCATATTCGCGAAAGTGTTGAAGACACCGGAATTTGCCTGCAACTCTTCGCTTATGCTGTCAGATAGGCCATCCGCCCCTATCTCTTCAGCATAAACAGCTGCCGGCGCCAAAAGAAGCGCGCCTGCAAGGCCGAGCTCCCAATCGAACCAGTTCATGCCGGTATCATCAGCGGTCGGGATGGCTTCTGCCACGGCAAGAAGCGGGTTCTCTATCGCCTCGGTGCTTGTCACGTCCCTTATCGAGGTCCACTGCGTATCGCTATACCTCTTCTTTCCTCCGATGCGCTCCAGCATTAAGAGCTCGTTATTCTCCCGGTCTTTCACCGTAGCAAGGTCATTCCATATATCTATAATGGCCTTTTCCACTCCTCCGCTTACAAGTCCTTCACTGGCTTCAAAATCGAATACTATTATATCCCCGGCATACTTCTTCCACTCCAGCAGGTTGCCCGCTATGAAAGAGAGGTACTCCGCTACTTCAACCTTGTGCCTGGCTATGAACGCTTTGGCCGCGTCCGCGTCACTAGTTCCAACAAGCGTATCCACGCTAAGCCTTATACCCGCATTTCTGTTGACCTTGGCCATGTGCTCGTTTATAAATCCTACAACATCGGCCCTCACCGCATCCGCGCGCTGCCTTCCAAGACCGGCTATCGTAGTAATATCAGTCACCTGCTCTTTGTGCCTGTCACGAGGGATCTCGGCTCTCGCCGCATCGCTCAATTCCGCTGCCGCCTCTTCCACCACACCCGTGCCTTCTCTTGCGGTTCCCTGTTCTCCCGGCCCGGCCAAAACTCCCGACTCGTCTATCACATTGCCTTCCAGGTCGAGTGCATATATCTCCACCACACCGTTGACAGTGGCTGTGCGCGATACTGTGCCTGTCCTGGCGTGTATAGCGCGCCTTTCAGCATCGTAAACCGGCAGCCTTTCACCGCCCCCGAGCGTTGATGTGCGTGCTGCGCTGCTAACTACGGGTGATATCGTCGCGGTGCGGGCTTTGCCTCTTGCTAGAATAGCCTTTCTGTGGGCCAGGTCGATCCATTGCGGGATTTCACTATCTGTGTCTAACAGCCCCTCCACGATCTGTAGAAATGCTTCATCTGACCTTGCAGTGGCCTCTCGAGGCGTCGAGCCATCTACCCTATCTAAGGCTATGCCTAAAAGCAGTCTGCCTTTACTGCTTGTATGATCAGTAAGATTTATCCTTCTTAGTGCTCTTACATTGGCAGGATCGCTAAAAGTTATGATCACGAATTGCCCTTCCTCGCCCGAAGATGTTACGTCGGGATTCAGGTCTAGCATCCTTAATAGCACCATCCTTACATAAGGCTCTAATCTGCCGCTTGTCGCATTCCTGAACATATCCCTATTATATTCAGGTGCGCGTTCGCCATATTTCACATCAACATATTCCCAGTTGAAGAGCCTTAATGCCTGCGGATCGTCCCCAAGGCGCTGTCTTACGCCTACCGTAAGGTTCATATCTCCCGTAACGTTTTCATGCGCTATCAGCTCACGGACAACGGTTTCCGTATCTCCGGTTTCAGGAGCTGCAGTATCCGCTGCAAGCTGTTGCCTGTTCTCCAAATCTTTTGTAACCCTATCCGCCAGCTCTGTCACCGTCGCGGTGCGGGCGGGGCCTTCGGCAGGGCTACGACGTCTGGGTATAGAAATTGAAGAAGCAAGCGGGGTCGAAGAAGGATCAATGGGTGCCACCGGCCCAGGCACATTAATTATATCGGTGGGAGTTTCTGTTTTAGCCTCTCTGAGTTGCACAAGCTCCATCGTCCTTTTCCACTGCTCGCTATTCCTCTCTCTTCTTAGCGCCCTTCGTGTAAGCCCAGGAAGCCTGAATGCAAACCTTGTTTCTTTATTATTATATACGTTTCCGACCTCTCTCCAGGTTCTTATGCCATATGTACTCCTTGTTCCGTCCGGTTGTGTGATTATGAACATATATGTTCCCATATCTCGGCTATTAACCTGGCTGATTATATCGTCAGCTGCATCCTCTGCAATTATGGTAATCCCAGGAGCGTATGTATCATCTGCTTCCGATGTTTCACCTATGACCAGTTCTACTTTAAGTTCTTCATCTATGCCATCCAGTATGGCCTGCGCAGCGTCTATGACGCCAGGGTTAAAATCTATGCCTGAATCAGCGATCTTCGCAAATTCCCGCTGGCGATCAGGCGACAATTCCGCCGTCGCGGTGCGGCCTGCGCCCGGGACAATTTTTGCAAGCGCCCTTTTGCTGGTCTGGTGCGTACGAGAGCTCGGGCCATACCCTTGTGTCAGCTGTCTCAAATAAGGCGCTGCGTCCGCAGCAGGTGGGCCGATATCTCCAAGCGCTTCCAGCGAAGCAAAGAAAACACCCCACTTATCTCCGCCTTCTGTGTTTCTTGCCAGATTTAATAAATCGGGTACCGCTTCTTTCGCCTCTTGCCCTCTTCTGCCAAGCTGCACTGCGGCAAACCGTTGCACTGCTTCATCTTTGCTATCTAACGCCTTTGTCAAGCCGGGGATCCCATCCTTCTGCGCTTGTTCAATATCCCATTTTCTGAGAGTACTTTTGGCGACATTAATTACTTTTACAGGTTCATCAGGATACCTTTTGTCCGCTATTTGATCTACAGTGGAATAGACTTCTGGCGTAGGAGGACCAAGCTCGCCAAGGGCAGCAATGCTTACGAGACGCAGGGCAACCATTTCATCTTTCGTTGATTCCAATAATACAGGATAAAGATCGGAAGCCGGACGCCCTGTTCCGGGAAGGGCTCTGACAGCCTGGACGCGCGCCCTCTTACTTTCATCTCCCGCCACTCTTACTATAGCGGTGGCCATATCTTCTGTAATGTCTTCCATGCCTCCCAGGGCCCTTACGGCCGCAGCCCGTACATACCATCTTTCATCGGATGTCAACTCTATCAATCTCGGGACAGCGGCTTGAGCAGCATTTTGGTCCACAAGGCTAAACGCCTCTGCTGCGCCCAAAGACACCTCTGTGCCTCTCGTTCTAGGGTTCCCGATAAGGTCCACTAATCTTGAACTGACTTCGGCAGAATCTGGAATCATTTGAGAAAGGGCGACTACGGCCATTTTCCTGATCGCTGCAGGCGGGGTATCCGATTCTATAACAGCAGTTACCACGGCTCTATTCTCAGGTGTTGCATGACCTGCTCTGGCAAAATCAGACAATTGATTGGCCAATGCCCTATTTTCATCAGTATGCTGAGCACGGGGCATGCTCTCCTGCATCCTACCTAATACCGTATCTACCCTCACCGCCGCCGTAGAGGTGCGGCCGGTGCCTGGGGTTTCGTCGCTTCCGCTCTCTGCTCTTCGCTGTTTTCTAAGCTGGCCAGCGAGTTTGCGACTTGCGTTTTGCAGTGCTGTGATCTGCCTCATAACGTAGGCTTGTTTGCGAACAGTCTCATTTATGTCGTCTCGGATAGATTGCTGTCCTCTGGCGTCGAGATCAGCAGGCTCTTTTTTCCCTTCAAGCTCTTCGGCACTGGCTTCCAACTCTGCAATCCTACTACCTAACTCTTCATTTTCTGCCTGCAGTGCTTTTATCCTAGCATCATAATCTTCTAAAGTTTCTGTTGTCGCGGTGCGGCCGGCCATGCCAGGGCTTTCTATTTCCATCAGGACTTCGTTCATAGCATCGATTCGCGCTTGGTCTCTTCTGACGTCGTTTAGTTCTTCTTGCACGATAGCATCCCTCAGTATCGCTGCTGCTTCCGCCCGGTCTGTGCCGTGAACGAATTCCCTGTAGACCCTGGCTTTCATGCTGTCGCCATCAGGTTGATCGCCCAGATCAAGATCTATGCCGGTTTGGGACTCATCAGGTATCGCTGAAGGGTCTATATTCCCAAGCGCATTCACCACGGCCGCCATTATGTGCATATCGCCTTTACCGTATCTGTCCAGAAGAGCGGGTACTGCATCTTCCGCTATAGCTATGTCACCGAGCGTCCTTATTGCCGCAATTACCACAGCCTTATCCGTGTCGTGTCTCACAATATTCGTAAGGGCCGGTACCGCACTGACTCCTGTGGAACCCCATCTGCCAAGCGCTTCCGCTGCTTCGCGGCGCTTTGCTGGACTTTCGTTTTCCAGCTGCTCCATAAACGCACTATACTCATCCGCGTCTGCAGTGGAGGTGCGGGCTTTGGCCGGACCTTCCCTTTCCTCCTGGGCTTTGCGTATCTCTGCCAGGGCCTGGGGTGAGGTTATGAGTTTCTGTAAGAGCTGTGCCAGCACATTTGGTCTCTCCTTCAAGAGGGGGTTTATCAATACCGTGCCGTCTCTTAAGAGTATGAGCCCTCTGTTCCTGTTACTTATCTGCGCTATCTCTTCTTCTGTTTCAGCATATCTGAAGGCAAGGGCTATATTGAGGTCATTTATGAGCGCTGTGACATCGCTGCCTATATCGCTGAGGTGCCATCTGCCTATGACCGCCTCTTCCATAAGGCTCTTATATGCGTCCTTTAACACTTTATGATACTTGTCATAGTCCATGTCAGATTCTATGCGTGGGGCTATGACTACATAGGAATATCCCGCCTCTTTCAGGCGGCGCGTTACACCTGGGGTGTGAAAACCACCTGTTGCCAGGAATGCCGCTCTTAGGTTCCTCGTATTGAACTGTTTATCTATATTCTTTACGAATGCATCGTCCCTTTTTCGGGCTATCTTGTAGAAGTCCTCTAATATAGGTATGTTATCCTCTATTATAGATGCGTCATCAGGCACGCGCTGGGAGAGCTTATAATGCTCTGAATTAAGCTTCAGGAACTTAAGCCAGTCCCTGGTATTGAATGCTGCCTTGGTGTGCGCATAGTAGTCGAATTCATCGGGTGTGAGCTTAAAGTCCACAAGACCCCTTAATATAGATATATCCTTTGATATCTTGAAGAGCTTCTTTTGGTTATCTTTCTTGAACAGTGCCTCAGCGAGATTGTTCTCCAGTGAATTTATCTCTTCGAAGAGCTTTGATGCGTCAAGGTCCTGGTATGTGGCGAGATAGTTTGTATATGTGACAAAGTCCGGGTATTTCTTCATATCTATGCTGATCTTATTGATAAGGGCCAGTATCAGCCTGTAGAACTCGTTCTGGGAGATCCTGTTGCCCTGGAACTCCACTGCCTTATCAAGGAGGGTCTTCTTGTCGTTTTCTTCAAGCTTTTCGGCTAGTACATCTATGATATCCCCTCTTTCACGTTCCGCCTTTTTGAAGTTTATCCTCTTTTCGAGGGCTATTGTGTCCAGGAGGATCTTCAGGTTGGCGAGTGAGGTGTGGTCTATCTTATGTTTTCCTGCGAGTTTCACCAGGTATTCGGTATACTCTGTTATGCCTATATGCTCATCTCTGTAGAAGCCCATCTTCTCATCGAACGCCCTTTGGGGCCTCGAATACATGCGTGTCTTTAAATTGCCTATAACGTTCTGCAGGACCTTCAGGAACTTAAGTGCATCGGGCCTGAAGACCTCAGCCTTCAGGAACCTGTCCATATCCTGCATGTAAAGGCCCTTGTCCTCTATGCCCTGTAGGGTAAGGTCGACATCAGATGTCAGATCCAGAGCTTCCCAGCCTGTGAGCTTGCCCTCTTTCAGATATTGATCGGCTACCTTGGTCCTCGCCTTCTTTAAGGCCCATGGCTTCAGGAATGCAAGCCCCTTATCAGTCTCTTTGGCTTCGCACAAGACCATATTGATGCCGTGCCTGTTGGAGAGCTGCTCTATGATGCTCGAGATGTTTTTGTGTGCTTCATAATGGGTGTGAAGGTCCTGTATGTGAACTATGAGCCCTTTGGAGTCCTTATCCTGCTGGTAACGCTCTTTTACAGTACCAAATGCAGGGGGAATGCGTATATCCCAGGGGCCTAAGAGGGAATCAAGGCCTGGGTCGACAGATACCTTTTTACCAATTGGGGATGGCATGGTGTCTGTTTTAGCGGCCCAGGCCAAATCGTATGGAATTACCGTATTAAATAAAAAAGCCAATATTATGAATAATATTGGCGTCTTTTTAAAAACTGTAACAGCAGAAGAATTAAGCGAGCGGAGTAACCTGGTGCGTGCCAGGTTGTCCTTGCCGGCTTCTGAATAGCGAATGGCTCGCGGTGCTATCCACGTTGCGGTGCCTACGCTCTTTTTTCTTCTAGATCCCCAATTTCGCATTTTGTATACACCTTTTGGTTGCTGATATCTACTAATGCTTTTTATCTAGAAACTCTTCTTTACTTTTCTTCCACTTTTTAAATGCTCTAACTATATAGTGAAAAAAAATACCATCCCCCAAGACAATATAAGTATACCTTAATATTTTATATATGTCAATGAAAAAAACAAACTTTTATATATGTTAACATATATCTGTAACAACATGTAAACGAACAAGTTACAAAAAATGATTACTTTTTAATCAAAAAATCTCCTATAGCCATATACTCTAAACCGCAATTATAGAACATATGTATGGCGTCTTCGGGGCTGCAGACTATAGGCTCGCCTCGTCTATTTAGTGATGTATTTATTACTACAGGGACTCCTGAGCGTTTATGGAACGATTTTATTAGATCATAAAATCGCTGGTTCGTCTTCTTATCCACAAATTGGGGTCTTGCAGACTTATCCACATGGACGACTTCAGGTATTCTCTTTGCCCATTCGTCTTTTACAGTAAAAGAGAAGGTCATATAGGGCGACGGGTGGTCTATAGCTATAATATCATTGGCATGCTCTTTTAATATAGACGGGCAGAAAGGCCGCCATTTTTCGCGGAATTTTATCCTGGCGTTTATCTCATCAGCTGTGCCCTTTATTATGGGATTCCCCAGAATGGAGCGGTTTCCCAGGGCCCTTGGGCCAAATTCCATTGCCCCCTGGAACCAAGCCACTATCTTCCCTTTTTCAAGGAGACCTGCTGTATCATTGCAAATGTCGTCGCTTTTGGTATACCTGATCTTTAGCCTGTCCAGGGTCTCTTTTATCTGGTCATTCGTAAAGGAGGGGCCATAATAGACATGCTTCATGGGCTCTATCTTATCCCCTGCCTTGTAAGCAGCGAATGTCGCTGCACCCAGGGACGTCCCTGAATCATGCGCCGCAGGCTGGACAAAGAGCTCCTTTACAAGGGGGTGCTCGATGATGCGCTTATTGAGCTTCACATTGAGAGCGCAACCACCTGCAAAGCATAACCTTCCGCCGTTTTTCTTCAGGACACCCGTAAGGTAACTATCTATGAGGCCTATAGTTACGTCCTCCAGTGTCTTCTGGGTCCGGGCCGCTATATCTATATATGGCTTTGCCAGGCTGTCGCCTTTTCTCGGGGGGCCCCAGTCATCGACCATCTTCTGTGAGAACATCTTGTCCGCGGCATATCTCTTAGACCGCCTGGCACATACATACTCGTCGTCTATGGTAAATGAGGACTTATCGTATTTTATGACCCCTGAAAAGTCTATATTATCTGGGTTTCCGTAGGGGGCCATACCCATCACCTTGTATTCGCCGTCGTTAATGCTAAACCCCAGATATTCCGTCATTGTGGAGTAAAAGAGCCCCAGGGAGTCGGGATATATGATCTCCTTTATCTTCCTTATGGTACCGCCTTTTCCGTAGGCAAAGAGCGTCGAGGTAAACTCCCCTGCCCCGTCGATAGAGAGTATAGCCGCATCCTTAAAACCCGAAAGATGATAAGCGCTCGAGGCATGGGCCATATGGTGCTCTACAAACTCCGTCTTCACCTTCGCGGGATCTATGCCCACGGCTCTGAGGGTCCTATGGAACTTCCCTATCTTCCCCTTCGCCCTGGAACCGGTCCGGAGTATCGTCTTATAAGCATGGGCAGGCCTTGTCCGCCAGGTACGCCTGAAGAACTCCCACTTCTTCTCCTGGTATGCATCAAGCGACCAGGGGTATGCGGCTATATCCACCTTATCCGGCGTTATACCGGCCTTCTCAAGACAGAAATTTATCGCGTTTACAGGGAGCTTCTCCATGGCATGCTTCTCGCGGATAAGTCTCTCTTCGTCGCATAAAGCGACGATCTTTCCGTCTACAAGAAGCGCTGCTGACGGGTCATGCGAAAACGGCGTGGCAATACCAAGTACTATCATAGTAGAAACATTATATCAGAAAAAGCGGTAATAGCAAGGGACGTTTTTCCCGCCACCCTATGTTATTCTCAGGTGGCGGGATCCCGTCGCCTGAGTTTA
>CAZKWI010000039.1:0-11882 GCA_964556455.1 uncultured Planctomycetia bacterium
GAACAATAAGCTGCGCGATATGATAAAAGAGATCGTAGGTAATTTTAAGCTGCTGTACGTTAAATGCGACCTCGGTGAGTGCGAAAAAAGGGACGTAAAGGGCATGTACAAGCGTGCCAGGGCAGGCGAGATAAAACAGTTCACAGGGGTATCGGCGCCTTTTGAAGAGCCTAAGAAGCCGGATATTGTCATAGATACGACAAAAAGCAACGTTGAAGAGTGCGTGAATGAGATCCTGAATGAACTCGGCGTTGAGAAGAGCCCACCTATAAAAAAATCGTACATGTAGAAGAGAACAAGATGAAGTTTTTTCTGCGCGCGTTACTGGTGCTCGTAGTTCTCTATATAACGGCGCCGATATTTATAAACGCGTACAACCTACTTATCAACAAGAACGAAGTAGATCTCTTTACAGGCCAATACTCACACATTTCGCAGATCAGGCCCAAAGACATCTTTTTTATCGACGGAAGATTCAGAGGGTTTGAATGTGAGCCGGAACCGCTTGGAGGGCGCACATATTGTATCAAGTCGATCGAGTGCGCTCTTGATCCCGAGAATACCGTTTACAGAATAAAAATAATTAGATACGGCAATGAAGGCCTGCCCGAGATCATCGGAAATGTCTCTTTCGCAGGCGAGTTAAAAGAAAGTTTTCTGAATGGGGGGTTAAGAGACTATTTTATAGTGAATATCCGCGGCCTAACAGCCGAAGATATAAAAACTATTGAAGAATTCAGAAAATTATTGAGAAGTTAAGCAATAAAAGAATCCAGCGTAAGTTTATAAAAAGCCAGCAATTTACTCCAAATACAAATATCCCCTTGACTTTGTTCATTTATTGAACTATACTAATGTTCAATGGATGAACAAGAGTTAATGACCAATGAAGAGACACTTCATATCATCAGGGAAGTCGAAGAAAACCCTTCCCTGAACCAGCGTATCCTGTCTGAAAAACTCAATATCTCCCTAGGAAAGACCAATTATCTTTTAAGAGAGCTCGCCAAGAAAGGGCTCGTAAAGATCGTAAACTTCTCCAAAAACCCCGGTAAAGCCAGGAAGATGAAGTATCTCCTGACGACAAAAGGGCTTCAGCAGAAGGTGGAGCTCACGTACCATTTTCTTAAAGTCAAGGAGCAGGAGTATAAGAGATTGAAGGACGAATACGAGAAGTATGCATTGAACACAAAAGAGTAACTCTAACCATAACATATAATTACAATATAAGGGAGGAAAAGATGCTTAACGGTAAAACAATATTGATAACCGGAGGGACCGGTTCATTCGGGAAGAAATTCGCGGAAGAGGCACTTACAAAGTACAACCCTAAGAAGGTCATCATATTCAGTCGTGACGAGTTCAAGCAGCATGAGATGGCCAAGGTTTTCCCGGAAGCGAAATACAATATCAGGTATTTTCTGGGGGATGTCAGGGATGTGGAAAGGCTGACGAGGGCCTTTGAGGGCGTCGATTATGTAATACACGCCGCGGCGCTGAAGCAGGTGCCTGCGCTGGAATACAACCCTACAGAGGCGGTAAAGACCAATATCATAGGCGCGAACAACATAGTGAACGCTGCCCTTAGCAGCAACGTTGAAAAGGTAATAGCGCTGTCCACGGACAAGGCGGTGAACCCGGTGAACCTGTACGGAGCTACAAAGCTTGTGGCCGAGAAGATATTTGTGGACGCGAACGCCTATGGCGGCAACCGCGTAAAGTTCTCTGTGGTCCGGTACGGGAACGTAGTTGCCTCAAGGGGCAGCGTTATCGAGTACTTTGTCAATCTCAAAGAACAGGGAGTGAAAGAATTTCCCATCACAGACCTGAAGATGACCAGATTCTGGATGACGCTCCAGCAGAGCGTTGACCTGGTCATGAGCGCACTAGACGAGGCCGAAGGCGGGGAGATATTCGTGCCGCGTATACCCTCGATGAAGATAACGGACCTTGCAAGGGCGATAGAGCCTGACTGCAGCTTCAGGACTGTAGGTATAAGGCCCGGTGAGAAGCTGCACGAATCGCTTATATCCGAGGATGAGTCAAGGAACACCAAGATGTACGGGGACCTATACGTGATAGTCTCACAGTTCCTTGTCAACAGGGCTGTGCCCGAGAAGTATAAGGAATACGATAATGTCCCTGAGAGCTTTGTATACAAAAGCGACACAAATGAAGACTGGCTCAGCGTAGAGAGACTCAAAGAGATGATACCCGGGATAGAAGAGAAGGACCCCATAGAGGACAGCGTATATGAAACAGATACCGTATAGCCGCCAGTCCGTGGGCCTTGATGACATAAAGGGAGTGACAGAGGCCCTTAGGTCAGATTGGCTTACCCAGGGGCCCAAGGTAAGGGAATTTGAAGAGGCCCTTGCAAGATACACAGGGGCGAAATTCGCCGTGGCGGTCTCGAGCGGAACAGCAGCGCTTCACCTTTCGATGCTTGCTCTCGGTATAAAAGGAGGCGACGGTATAATAACCTCGCCTATCACTTTTTCTGCTAGCGCCAACTGCGCCCTCTACGTAGGCGCAAAGCCGTCATTTATTGATATAGATGATTCAACATACCATATGGACGCAGAGAGGCTCGAGGCCTACTTGAAGAGACCATCCAACAGGAAGAAGATAAAGGCTGTAATACCGGTACATCTTATGGGCACCGTTGCCGATATCGTCCGGATAAAGAAGATCTGTGCCGGGTACGGAATAAGCGTCGTAGAGGACGCAGCTCATGCGCTCGGCGCGGAATACAAGGTCAGAGAGAGGTGGTTAAAGGTCGGCGGCTGCAGCCATTCCGACATAACAATATTCAGTTTTCATCCGATCAAGCATATAACCACAGGCGAAGGCGGGGCGCTCCTTACCAATGACAGGAATATCTACAGGGCGGCGCTCAATGCCAGGCATCACGGCATAGTAAAGGCAAAAAAGGCCTCCTGGGAGTATGATATACCCAGCATCGGGTTCAATTACCGTATTACCGATTTCCAGAGCGCACTGGGCACCTCGCAGCTTAAGAAGCTTGATAAGATGGTTGAGACAAGAAGAGATATCGTATCAACATATAATAAATATCTGTCGAAGATAAAGGGCCTGAGAACGCCGCAGGAAAGAGAAGGTACGCGCGCCTCCTACCACCTATACGTTATACGCGTGCCTCAGGCAAAGCGCGACAGGCTGTACAGGGCTTTAAGAAGAGAGGGGATATATACACAGGTCAATTATATACCCGTGCATCTTTTGTCATATTACAGAAATAATTTCGGGCATGGATGGGGAGATTACCCCCGAGCGGAGCAGTATTACAGAGAATGCCTCAGTCTTCCTCTGTACGTGGACCTTACCAGGACTGACCAGATGAAGGTAATAAGGCAAGTAGAAAGGTTCTTCAGAGCATGAAAGAGAATCCCATAAAGAAATTATGCCTTGGAACGGTCCAGTTCGGCCTGGATTACGGCCTTGTCAATAGATCCGGCAAGCCATCCAAAAAAGAGGCATTCAATATCCTTAACTGCGCCCATGATGCCGGCATAGAGACCCTCGATACGGCATACTCTTACGGTGACTCAGAGGAACTGATAGGCGAGTTTATCGCTAAGACCGGCAAAGAGTTCAATATAATCTCCAAGACGCCGCATTTCGGCAAAAAGAGCGCTGATCTGCGGGACAACCTGTCCGAGACGCTCAGAAGGCTGGGGCAGGAGAGTATTTACGGTTATCTTCTCCATGATTTTAATGATATACACCCCATTCCCGGACATAGGGAAGGATTATGGGCCGAGATGGAGGGCCTGAGGGACGCCGGCGCTGAACGCATAGGGCTCTCTCTGTATAAGACCGAGGAGTTGAAATATTTGATAGACAATGAGGTTGAGTTCGACATCATCCAGGCCCCTTTTAATATTCTCGACCAGAGGTTCAAGGACTATTTCAAGATACTGGAAGATATGCACGCAGAGGTATACGCCCGCTCTATCTTTCTTCAGGGGCTCTTTTTTGAAAAAAGAGACAAAATAAAGAAGAATTTCGGCAATGCCTGGGACTCCCTGAGCCGCATAGACGAGGTCTCGAAAAAATACAGGATACCGGTGAACGCCCTCTGTCTTTCATTCGCCATGCTCAATGATTCGATAGATAAAGTGATCATAGGGGTAGATTCCCTGAAGCAATTAAAGGAGAATCTGGATTCCCTAAAGTATCTGGATAGAGTAAAGGCGGTATATGACCAACTCGGATCATTGAACCTTGATGACGAGGATATAATACTTCCGGTCAACTGGGACAGGTCCTCCAAAGCGAGCGTTATTATACAGGCGAGGATGGGTGCTACAAGATTGCCGGGCAAGGTACTTATGAAAGTGCTGGATAAAACTATATTGGAGCATGTCATTGAGCGCGTGAAGAGATCGCGGCGAATAGATAATGTGATAGTGGCCACTACCACGAAGTCCGAGGATAAACCGGTCGCCGAGCTCATGAAAAAATGCGGTGTCGAGGTATTCCGCGGATCGGAAGAGGATGTCCTGGACAGGTTTTACCAGGCTGCTAAGAAGCATAATATAAAGCATATCGTGCGGATAACCGCTGACTGTCCCTTGATCGACCCCCGGATAATAGATACCGCGATAGCCAGATACTTTAACTCAGGCGCTGATTACTGCTCCAATGTCTGGGACAGGACATATCCTGACGGGGAGGACGTGGAGGTCTTTAATTTTAAGTCACTAGAGAGCGCCTGGAAAAAAGCACGTCTTTTGTCTGAAAGGGAGCACGTTACGCCGTTTATGACGAATAACAGGAAAGATTTTAAGATAGTACAGTTCAAACAGGGCATAGACCTTAGCAAAAAGAGATGGTCATTGGACCGCAAGGATGATTATAAATTCATAAAGGCCGTC
Organism: uncultured Planctomycetia bacterium; assembly: GCA_964556455.1. Lineage (GTDB taxonomy): Bacteria > Omnitrophota > Gorgyraeia > JABMRJ01 > JABMRJ01 > CAZKWI01. Next base: position 4,902 of record CAZKWI010000039.1, read on the forward strand.
CTGGAAGGGATCTACCCGGATAACCCCGATTTCCATATAGGTGACGTGGTTAAATTTCTCGAATCCAACCCCGGCGTGGAAGACCTGAACAAGTCACACATAATAAACGAAGGTTACCAGAAGTCATTGAGAGAAGACAGGATAATAACCAGGCGGCGCAGAAAGAAGGAATGATGGAGATAACAGAGAGGCTTTACAGGAAGGCCAAGAGGATAATACCGGGCGGCACACAGCTTCTTTCGAAGAGGCCCGAGATGTTCATGCCGGACGGATGGCCGGCGTATTATAAGAAGGCTAAAGGCTGTGAGGTCTGGGACCTTGACGGCAATAGATTTACGGATATGAGCCATATGGGGGTCGGTTCATGTATCCTGGGCTATGCAGACAGCGACGTAAATAACGCGGTAAAGAAGGCTATAAATAACGGCACTATGTCCACACTGAACTGTCCTGAAGAAGTGGAGCTTGCCGAAAAGCTCTGCAGTATCCATAGATGGGCGGATATGGTCAGATATGCACGGACAGGAGGGGAAGCAACGACGATCGCGCTCAGGATAGCAAGGGCAAAGACCTCGAAAGACATGATACTCTTCTGTGGATACCACGGTTGGCATGACTGGTACCTGGCCGCAAACATCACGAACAGCGGGGCGCTCAGGCCGCACCTGTTGCCCGGGCTGCATCCTGCCGGCGTGCCCATGGGCCTTAAGAAGACCGCGATACCGTTTGAATATAACAACATCGACAAATTCCGCAACCTGATAAATAAATACAGGGGCAGGATAGCGGCGGTTATAATGGAGCCTATCAGGAATTATTATCCAGAGAAGAATTTTCTCGAGACTATAAGGAAAGTTACAAAGAAGGAAGGGATCGTATTGATATTTGACGAAATAACGGCCGCATGGCGCCTCAACATAGGAGGTGCACACCTGAAGTTCAAGGTATACCCTGATATCAGTGTCTTCGCGAAGGCTATGAGCAATGGTTATCCCATGGCCGCGATCATCGGAAGAAAGAGCGTAATGGAGGCCGCGCAGGATACGTTCATAAGCAGCACATACTGGACGGAGAGGGTCGGGCCGGTGGCTGCACTTGCCAGCGTAGAGAAGATAATAAGATGTAATGTGCCACGTCATCTGACAGAGACGGGAAAGGCCGTCCAGGACGGATGGAGGCAGGCAGCTGAGAGGCAGAAGGTGGGTATCGATATATCCGGCATATATCCCTTGAGCCGCTTCGCCTTCAGGCATAAGAAACCTCTTGCGATGAAGACGCTCTTTACGCAGCATATGAAAGAGAGAGGTTTTCTTGCTACGACAGCCTTCTATGCTACGTATGCCCACAGGAAGAATCACTTAAGGAGTTACTTAAAAGCGGTGGATGATGTGTTCAGCCTGATGTCGAAGAGCGGCGCAACGAAAACCCCCGAGAGGTACCTCAAAGGCGGGGTGTGCCATTCCGACTTCAAAAGGATCACCTGAATTTTTATGGAACCAAAAAAAGTCCTCATATTTACGGAAGGCGGCACGAATATAGGCTTCGGCCATATAACAAGGTGTACCTCGCTGTACCAGGCCTTGGAAGATGAGGGGATCTCTGTAGGGTTTATAGTGAACGGCGATGAAGCGGCCGAAGCGCTTCTCAAGGGCAAAGAGTATGAGATGTTCGACTGGGCCCGGGAGGAAGAGCAAACCTTCAGGGTGCTTGAAGGCGCTCGTTCGGTTGTGATCGACTCTTACATGGCCGGCTGCTCGCTCTATAAAAAGATATCGGAGAAGGTAGAGAACCCTATATATATAGATGATACCAAGAGGATAGATTACCCGAGGGGCATAGTGGTAAATACGTCTATAGCCGCTGGAGAGATGCACTATCCCGCGAAAAACGAGATAAGGTATCTTCTTGGCGCGAAATACGCATTATTGAGAAAGGGATTTTGGGAGGTCCCGCAGAAGAGGATATCAGAGAACCTGGAGAGCGTGCTGATAACTTTCGGCGGCGATGATTCAAGGAATATGACACCGAAGGTCCTGGATTTTTTAAAAAATAATTACCCGGCTCTTAAAAAGAGAGTCATTGTAGGCAGGGGTTGTAAGAATAGAAAGGCCGTTAAAGATAATAGTGACAGAAAGACTAAGATCATACTCCATCCGGAAGCCGTGGATATGCGAAAGGCCCTTATCGAGTCTGATATAGCTATATCCGCGGGCGGCCAGACGCTCTATGAGCTTGCCAGGGTAGGGACGCCCGCAATTGCTGTGGCAGTAGCAGGGAACCAGTTGAGCAATATAAAAGGCTGGAAGGATAAGGGTTTCGCGGAATATGCCGGTTGGTGGGAAGATAAGGGGCTCTTTGAAAAAATAGCTACGGGCATAGAACTTCTCAGATCAATGGACGTCAGGCGGGAAAGATCGCTGGAGGGCAGGGGGCTTGTGGATGGCGGAGGGAGCAGGCGCATAGTGGATCTTATCGCAAATAACGGAGATCGATATGGAAAAGAATGAATATTCTCAGTTGATGGAAAAGGCCGTAAGCTCTGACAATCTGGTGAATCGCGCCGCTGCAAATAGGACGTTCGCAAAGAATGATTTCAATAAGTGGGTCGGGGATATCCTGGAAAACTTAGCACCTGCATCTGTCCTGGATGTCTGCTGTGGTACCGGCAACCAGCTTATATTATATGCCGCAAAACCCGGCGTAGACCGGCTTGTCGGCATAGATGTCTCCAGAGAGGCGCTGGATACGGCAAGAAAAAGGCTTGATAATACGACTACTCTCGCCAGGATATCTCTTATAGATGCAAGGATGGAAGAGATGTTCGCGCACCAGGGTATCAAAGATGAGCATTTTGATGTAATATCCTGTTTTTACGGTCTCTATTATGCCGAGAATGTCTCTTTTGTGCTGAACGGGATGATCGACCGCCTGCGAGACGGAGGCTCTGTTGTTATAACGGGCCCTTACGGCATGAATAACGCCGGGTTCTTTTCTCTCTTAGAAAGGCATTATAAACTACCCGAGCTTGTTGTGAGGAGCGCTACGACATTCATGGAGAAAGAGGTCTGCCCGATCTTGGAGAAGCGCTGTCGCGTGGAGGCGAGAAGTTTTGTAAACAAGATAGTGTACCCGGGTGCTGCATCGCTGATGAAGTACTGGAGATCATCGACATTCTATTCCCCGGAACACGAGGCGGCCGTAAAAAAAGATGTAGAGAACCACTTCTCCGGCCGGGGGGATTTTACAGTAGAAAAACACGTGCTGGCATATATCGCAAGGAGAGCATAATGAAAAAGAGGATCCTGGTCGTAGCGGCCCATCCCGATGACGAAATATTGGGCTGTGGTGGGACGGTAACGAAGCGAATAAAAGAAGGCTGCAGTGTCTCTATCCTGATACTGGGGGAGGGTATTACGGCGCGCAGCCAAAAGAGGGCAAGGCAGAAAAAGTCGGGCCAGATCAGGAACCTGAAACAGAATGCCGAAAGGGCCGCCAGGATAATCGGCGCAAGAGATGTCTTTTTGTATAACTTCCCTGACAACAGGCTGGATTCCGTTCCTTTACTGGATATCGTAAAGGTGGTAGAAGGCGTGAAGAGGAAGGTCCGGCCGGATGTTGTGTTCACCCACCATTGGAATGATCTTAATATTGACCACAGGATAACATACAAAGCGGTCCTCACCGCCTGCAGACCTGTTGAGAAGGAGACAGTGAAGGAAATATACTCATTCCAGATACCTTCTTCGACAGAATGGGAATACCCTGTATCGTTTAACCCGAATCTATTTATAGATATTTCGAAGACCCTAAACAAAAAGATAGCCGCGCTCAAGGCATACGACAGCGAAATAAGGCGCTTTCCTCACCCGCGTTCGGAAAAGGCTGTAAAGGCGGCTGCGGCTACATGGGGCAGTGTGTCGGGCTTAAAGGGCGCCGAGGCGTTCGAAACTGTAAGGGTAATAAAATGACAGGGATATCCCTGAGCATCGCGACTGAAAATGACTGCAGGGACATATGGTCCTGGAGGAATCATCCTGAGGTGAGAAAGAATTTTTTCGACCCTGAGCCGGTTTCCTGGGAAAATCATAAGAGATGGTTTGATTCAAGGCTTAAAGATAAAGATACAAAAATATACATGGCCTCAAGCGGTGACGGGAAGATAGGGGTGATAAGGTTTTATCCCGAAGAACACGTAATAAAAGTGAGCGTGAACCTGAACCCTAACTTTTTTGGCAGGGGGCTAGGAAGCGAGATCATCAGACTTGGTACACAAAAGTTATTGGACGAGATGAAGTCAAAGACACCTGTCATAGCGGAGGTTAAGAAGGATAATATCATTTCGCAGAAGGCCTTTTTGCGGGCAGGTTACATATGCGCGAAGAAGACAGATGAAAAGATAGTATACAAAAGAGAGCAGAATGACTAAGCCGAAAGATAGAAAAGAAAAGCCCGTATTTATAATAGCCGAGATATCGGCAAACCACGGCCACAATTTTAACAGGGCTCTTGAATTGATAAAAAAGGCCGGTGACGCGGGTGCGGATGCCGTAAAATTCCAGACCTATACGGCGGATACCATCACAATAGACAGCCGCGGGAAGCATTTTATGATAAAACACCCGGAATGGGGCGGGCAGTCGTTGTATGAGTTGTACGAGAAGGCGCATACGCCCTGGGAGTGGTTTAAGGACTTAAAGAAGGCCGCAGATGACCTGGAGATGGGATTCTTCTCCACCGCCTTTGATAAGACAGCGGTCGATTTCCTGGAAGAGCTGGGCGTGCCTGTCCATAAGATAGCTTCTTTTGAACTGACCGATATACCGCTTATTGAATACATGGCGAAGACCGGGAAGCCCCTGATCATGTCCACAGGCATGGCTACCGCAGCTGAGATAAAGGATGCTGTGGCGGCTGCCGAAGCCTCCGGTGCCGGGAATATCACCCTGCTTAAATGCGTCAGTGATTACCCGGCAAACGCAGATGAGATGAATCTTAAGACCATACCGGATATGAAAAGCCGATTCGGCTGTTCAGTAGGGCTGTCGGACCACACCCTTGGTATCGGTGCCTCGATCGCAGCCGTGTCATTAGGGGCGGAGGTGATCGAGAAGCATTTTACCCTTTCAAGAAAGGTCAGTACGCCTGACAGCTTCTTTTCGATGGAGCCGGACGAGTTTAAGCTGCTTGTAGATAATATAAGAATAGCGGAGAAGGCTATGGGCGAGGTGGTTTACGGCGCGACAGGCAGGCAGAAGGGTAGCAGGGTATTCAGGCGCTCTCTTTTTGTAACGCAGGATATCAAAAAAGACGGACTCTTTACCGAGGACAATGTAAGGTCTATAAGGCCGGGACACGGATTGCCGCCGAAATTTATGAAGAAGATACTGGGCAAAAAGGCCGCAAGGTCCATATCGAGAGGAACGCCGCTTTCTCATGACCATGTAAAGAGCTAGATATTATATGAAGATACTGTTCGTAAATTGCGTGAATTTCCTGGAATCAGCACTCCCTGAGGGGATAGCGGTCTTGAGCTCTATATTAAAAGATAAAGGGCACGAGGTTGATATATTTGACACGGCGTTCATCAGGCCCGGGGGAGAGGGCCGGAAACGTGCAGAAGGACTGCCGGAGAGGCTCGCTTTTCATAAGAGCGCCGCTTATAGCCTTCGGGACTTGACCGCTAATGAGCCTGAAGCGGACGTAGCGCGTGAATTCAGGAAAAAAATAGATGAATTCAAACCGTCCCTTATAGCGGTATCCGCGATGACGACGAATTATCAGCAATCTATTTCTCTTATAAAGAACGTAAAGCCGGACTGCAGTGTAGCTGTAGGAGGTGTTCATGCCACACTCATGCCTGAAAGCGCCATAAAGGACGAAGGAGTAGATTTTGTCTGTGTGGGAGAAGGTGATGAGGCCCTGCCGGAACTATGCGAAAGGCTCCAGGACGGCAGAGATCCGTCAGACGTCAGGAATTTATATATAAAGGAAAAAGGCACTCTCTGTAATGTGACAAAGAACAGCCTGAGGCCGTTTGTGAATCTCGATTCATTGCCCGTCCCGGATATAGGCCTATTTGACGAACGCCATCTCTTCAGGCCGTTTGTGGGGAATATATACAAGGGCATCTTTATGAGTACTTCCAGGGGGTGCCCCAGGGGATGCGCATATTGTGTCAATAATGAGCTGCGCAATATAGTCAAGGAATGCGGAAAGCGGTATATAAGATTCCAGTCACCCAAAATAGTAGCCAGGAATTTAAAGACCCTCAGAAAAGAGCACGGTATAAACTGGTTCAAGTTCTCCGATGACACCTTCCTTACAAGACCGTTAAGGGATATGTATGAACTGAGAGACCTTCTTAAAGACGCGGACATAATGTTCGGCTGTTCTGTGGATCCCGCGACAGTAACCAAAGAAAAGGTCTCTCTTGTCAGAGAGATGGGGTGTGTTTCCATGTCTATAGGGATAGAGACCGGAGATGAGGGTTTGCGCAAGAGCGTCCTTAAAAGGAATATATCCAACGGGCAGATAAAGAATGCCGTCAAGATACTGCGTGACCACGATATAAAGATATCCGCTTTCAACATGATAGGCTTGCCCGGTGAGACCAAAAAGGATGTATATACAACAATACGCCTGAACAAAGAGCTGGAGATACCGGATGCGAATGTCTACATTGTCTATCCGTATCCGGGCACTGAGATCTACAGGAGGGCTAATATTACATTGGAAAAGTATGGGGCGATACCTCATATGGATGAGGCGTATCTCTTTAATTTGTCTGAAATAAGCAGGGCAGACCTCCTCTTTTTTCTAAAGGCGTTCAATCTCTTTCTGGTGCTGCCCGAGAATCAGTGGGGCAGGATCGAAGAGGCCAGGAAAGACCCGGAACTATACGCAGAGCTCGTTTCAGCGGCACAGGAATCGATCGATAATAACAATGTAGTCAAAAGCTATGACACAATCTCTTAAGACCAA
>CAZKWI010000039.1:11899-16271 GCA_964556455.1 uncultured Planctomycetia bacterium
GAAGTACTATTTAGGCATGGACGCCATTAAAGAATGCGGCCTGAAGGCATGGAGGAGTGATTTTTTCCTGCCTTTCTCGGTATGGGACTATAACTATTTCCGCGATACACTGACAGGATCTATCAAAGAGATGATCCTTTCTGATATCCAGCCCGAATCCAAGGATCTTGTACGCATACTCTTCACGGTCATAAACAGGTACGGCCATGCGATCCATACATATCTATTCAGACGCTATCTAGATATGGAAGGATACAGCACGATAGGATCCGAAAGAGAACATTATAATAATATATTCGGGACCTCTCCGGTAGATACAGTAAGATCGCGCGTCAAGTGCGGCCTTTTGAACTTAAGGGAAGATCTCAGGTATGGGCGCAGAGGATCAAAGGCTTTAAACGTAGGCAGCGATCTTTGGATAAAGGATCGCTATGCACGAAGAGAGGGGCTTTTTAGAGTCCACAGATCGCCTTGCGGATTTCTGAAGCCGGCCGCCGCCATCCCGGCCGCACTTATTAAGGATATAGAGTACATGCTGAATGTATTGGATGAGGCCGGCAGAAAGATACTGGATCGCTGTGCTCTAACATACGGCATTGAATATAATGCCTCCGGCGAAAGGCTTCTAGCCGAGCTTAAAGAAACTACCGCCAGGGACCTTATTTATGCCATGAAAATATATCTTGGGACCAGGTCTTATATGGGCAATGCCGGGTACGATCATTTCCTGGCGGACAACCTGGGCAATGCGTTTAACAGAACACTGCTCGTCTCGGCAAGATCGAATGGTATGAAAGTAGTAGGTTTTACACACGGTAATTATACCGGCGTGTATAACGACATAGGCCATATATTGGTAGAGTTTATGATCATAACGAACTATGTTACCACGAACCGCGGAACGAGGCCATTCTTTGAAGGTGTGCAGGAAGAGTATTCGGATTATATTTGCCGTGACAAGGTGGCGGTGGAGTCTGTTGACGACGGGCATCTGCTGAAGCTATGGAATAAACAGCGCCGAAAGCCGGTGCCTAAAGGAATAAAAAAGATAATGATCGTGGAGCCCGCATACTCGCCTTACTTTACGCTCTATCACGGGGCACTCTACTATTCCACACAGCTGGACCTGACCCTGCGCATAGCGGAGACATTGAAGAAAAAGGGATACTATGTGATGCTGAAATCGCGCCCCGAGTGCCTAAATGTTACTGAGAACGGCAAGATATACGAAGGACTTGTGGATGAGTGCGTAGGGGGGTACTTTGAGAACGCCTATGATGCTGCGGATGCAATAATCTTCACACACCTGCACTCTACTGCATTCGGGTTTTCATTAGCCTCAAAGAAAAAGATAATATATTTTATTTACGAAAAGGATAAATATATACAGGATAAGCTCGATATATTGAACAAGAGGTGTGAGCCTGTAAATTGCTGGTTCGATGAAGCTAACAGGATAGCATTCAAAGAAGAAGACCTCCTAGGGTCACTGGAAACAAAAGATAGGGATATAAATACAGAGTTCATGGAAAGGTACCTCTTTCCGTAACTACAGATTCCGCGAAGCTCTCACCGCTGGTTAGGCGCTGAAAGCAAGGCAGAAAGGAAATGATATGTCTGACTCAAACAGAAAGCGGTTATATATGCTGGAGGGCGCTAATATAGGCTTCAGGGCGCTTAAAGAGGCGGATGTGGAGGGGAACTGGTTCAAGTGGTTCAATGACCCTGAAGTGACGAAGTACCTGGGGCATGGCGCGTTCCCGAATACACGCGAGGCACAGATGCGGTTCTATCGGGATAATGCGGTCTCTTCGCCCAACCAGGTCATATTCGCCGCAGAAGACAAGGCCACGCGTACTCACATAGGTGTTGCGTCGGTACGCAATATCAACTGGATAAACCGCAGCGGGGAGATAGCGATCATCATAGGCGAGAAGGCATTCAGGACAGGCAACAATGCCCTGGAGACGTTCTATCTTATAACAAAGTATTCCTTTATGACGCTAAACCTGCACAGGCTTGCCACCGTAACAATGGCCGACAACATCGTATCACTGGAATACTGCAAGAGAATAGGTTTTAAGGATATAGGCGTGGCAAGAGAGATGTGCTATAAGGATGGGTCTTACATGGATTGTGTCTACGCGGATCTATTGCGGGAAGAATGGCTGAAAAGCGAGGGTATCGATGCAGACAGAGAGAGCGAAAGAAGTGATGAAAGAGTACAGGTTCAGCGAGCTTAAAAAAGGGCAGACAGCCGTTATCGAAGCTGAGCTGACCGACAGGATGCTCGATACATTCTCTGAGATAAGCGGAGACCGTTCAGCTATACACACATCCGGGGAGTTTGCCAGGGAGTCCGGATTCAAGGGCAGGATCGTTCATGGATTACTGCTCGGAAGCATCGTTTCCAGGATGGTTGGCATGGAATTGCCGGGAAAGCATGGTTTTCTGCACAATATAACGCTCAATTTTCACAAACCATGCTATGTGGGATACAGGATCATTGTAGAGGCGGAGATAACCGATATCATAGAGTCTGTAAAGACGATAGTCGTAAAGGTGAAGATAAAGAGAAGCCCTCAAGAAGTTCTTGTTACAGGCAAGGCCCAGATAGGTGTAAAAGGATGAGTGTGGGGAATAGAGAGGTTATATTGATCACAGGCGGCGGCAGGGGTATAGGGGCCGCCATAGCAAAGCGCCTGGCAGGTGAGAACAGAGTAATATGCATCAACTATAATAAAGACGATGCCAGCGCCGGCAGAGTGGCAGAGGAGATAGGAAAGAGCGGCTGCGAATCATCCATCTTTAAGGCGGATGTCTCGGACAAAAAAAGCACAGAAGGGATGTTTGCCCAGATCATAGGTAAGTATTCATGCATCGATATACTCATAAATAACGCATCACCGTCCCTAAGGCATGAGAATATACAGAAGCTGTCCTGGGATGATTTCCAGGCGCAGATAGATGTCATTGTTAAGGGGGCGTTCAACTGCTCTACAGAGGCCTTAAAGAGCATGAAGGCAAAAAAGAAGGGGCATATCATAAATATCCTTACATCATCCACTATCGGAAGGCCGCCTTCTAATATGGCGCACTATGTCACGGCTAAATATGCCCTCATGGGCCTATCCCGCAGTTTTGGAATAGAAGTGGCGAGGTTCAATATAAGGGTGAATATGGTCTCACCTTATCTCACCAGGACGGACCTGACATCCTTCATGAACGAAAGGCACCTGGAGATCCTGGAAGAGCAGCATCCTATGGGCAGGCTTGCCAGGCCGCAAGACACGGCTGAGGCGGTTGCATTTCTTTTGTCAAAAGGGGCATCTTATATCAATTTTACGAATATACCTGTGACCGGAGGAGCAGTATCTTGAGTAACGAGTTGTTAATAAAGAGATTGAAAGAATGGGGTAAGAGTAGTTACAAAACTGACAACGCTGTCAACACCAAGAGCGCGATAGATCTCTTTTCATCACTTAATGAGGGGGCCCTCAGCTCGCCGATGATCAAAAGCCTTGATAATGTTTTCAAAAAGAAGATCAAGGCATTGGAAGAAGCAGCGGTAAGAAGCGATATTACAAATATCAGAGTTGCATTACTGGGTAACTCTACACTCGAAATGCTTGCTTCGGCAGTACGTGTTGTACTGCTGACAAAAGGTTTTTTTGCCGAGGTCTATGAATGCGCCTATGGTCTTATGGAACAGGAGATAATCGATGCGAACAGTGCGTTCTATGCGTTCAAGCCGGATGTAGTACTCATCGCTGCAGGGTACCGCGATATAAAGGAATTTCCTCAGCCCCATACCGAGTTAGCCGGTGTGCAGAAGCTGGCAGCAGAGTACGCGGATATATACAAAATATTCTGGGATATGATATCTAGCCGCACACCCTGCCATATAGTGCAGAGCAATTTTGATGTTCCTATAGAAAGGCCGTTCGGGGAGCTGGAGGCAAAATATCCCTGGGCTGCTACCAATTTTATCAGGCGCCTTAATCTAAAACTGGGTGAAACAGCACCTGACAATGTATCCATACTGGATGCGGAGCACTTATCTTCAAGGCTTGGCAAGACCTGCTGGTTCGATGAAAGGTTCTATCACCATTCGAAGCACGCGTTTTCGTTTGACTGTGTACCGGAATATGCATCGCTTTTTGCAGCCATAGTATCTGCGATAAAGGGCAAGTCGAAAAAATGCCTGGTCCTGGACCTGGATAATACGCTCTGGGGCGGCACAGTAGGCGACGACGGAATAGAGAATATAGTCTTCGGGGGAGGCTCGGCCGAGGGTGAAGCGTACCTTGAATTTGCCAGATATATAAACAAGCTTAAGAAAAGAGGCGTCATTCTGGCCGTTTCTTCCAAA
>CAZKWI010000040.1:0-15762 GCA_964556455.1 uncultured Planctomycetia bacterium
TCAGAGCTATATTCTAACTCAAAACAGGGGATTTGTTAATAGGGAGCAGTATAATTTTCCTTTATTGTTGCCTAATAATTAGGCTTTTGGTATAATCAGACATAGATTCCCGCTTTCGCGGGAATGACAGTAACGGAGGCATGAATGACAAGTAAAGATATACTTAAGCTTGTAAAGAAGAAGAAGGTCAGCTTTATACGTTTATGGTTCACTGATGTGCTCGGTTTTCTAAAGAGTTTCGATATGCCTGTTGAGGAACTGGCGGGCGCCTTGAAGGACGGAATGGGTTTTGACGGATCATCCATAGAGGGTTTTTCCAGGATAGAAGAGTCTGACATGATAGTAAAACCCGACCCTGATACGTTCCACATAATACCGTGGATAAAAGAAAAGAACCCGGTAGCGAGCATGTTCTGCAACGTCCTTGAACCCGGCGGAAAACCCTTTGAAGGCGACCCGAGATATGTATTAAAGAGGAACATAGCCGAAGCCAGGAAGATGGGCTTTACGCACTTTAACGTAGGCCCTGAGCTTGAGTACTTTTACTTCAGGAACGCCGGCGGCACCGAAATACTCGATAAGGGCGGGTACTTTGACCTGACACCCATGGATGTGGGGCAGGACCTGAGAAGAAAGACGGTCCTTATGCTCGAGAAGATGGGCATAGAGGTTGAATACTGGCACCATGAAGTCGCAAGCTCGCAGCATGAGATCGATCTTCGTTATAACGAAGCCCTTAAGATGGCTGATAATGTAATGACATACAGGACGGTAGTAAAAGAAGTCGCCATGCAGAACAACCTCTACGCGACCTTCATGCCGAAACCGATATATGGCATAAACGGCAGCGGCATGCATACACATATGTCCCTGTCAAAAGGCAAGAAAAACGTATTTTTCGACAAGAATGACAAGCTGCATCTTTCAAAGACGGCTAAGTACTTTACAGCCGGCATACTCAGGCATTCCAGGGAGATATGCTCCGTATGCTGCCAGTGGGTGAATTCATACAAGAGGCTCGTTCCAGGATATGAGGCCCCCGTATACGTATCTTGGGCGCAGAGGAATAGATCGGCGCTTGTGAGGGTGCCCATGTATAAACCCGGCAAGGAGAAGGCGACGAGGGTGGAGCTCAGGAACCCGGACCCGGCGTGCAACCCGTATCTTGCGTTCTCCGTTATGCTTGCCGCAGGGCTTGAAGGCATAAAGAAGAAATACAAGCTTCCCAAAGAGGTTACTAACAATATATACAAGATGACCGATAAAGAAAGGGACAAGGCCGGGATCGAGTGCCTGCCGGACGACCTTTTCGAAGCTGTAAAGATCACGGAAAAAAGCTCGCTTGTAAAGAAAGCTCTCGGGGACAAGGTATTCGAATATTTCATCCGCAATAAGAAGGACGAATGGGATGAATACAGAAAACAGGTCACCAAACACGAGAAAGAGCGGTACCTGGCCATACTCTGAATTTTATCTTGACCGTCGGGCTGTTTTTGTAGATAATATAGTAAGTAGCTTTAAAGACGGCACAATGTCAGTGCCGTATCAAGGCTTTGGAACAAAGGCGTTCCCTGCGCAGGGGGCGCTTTTTTTTCTTCTCACAGATTGCACAAAAAAGAGGCATAAAACATGCAGACTGAAAAACTGGAGACCATATTAAGGGACAGGGATACCCGTTCCGACCTTATCGAAGTTATGCAGGATATACAGAAAGAGTACAATTATCTGCCCGAGGATGTCCTAAGGAGTGTTTCAGAGAAGTTAAACACACCTCTCATCGATGTATTCAGGGTAGCCAATTTTTACAAGGCCTTTTCACTTAAGCCCCGCGGCAAACATCTTATGACCGTATGCATGGGCACGGCCTGCCATGTCAGAGGCGCTCCCAGGTTTCTTGACGAGGTGTTGAGCCAGCTGAAGGTCAGGGCAGGCGAGACGACAGACGACGGCGAATTTACCGTAGAGACGGTGAACTGTCTCGGGGCATGCGCTCTCGGCCCTGTAGTGGTCATGGATGGGAAGTATTACGACCACATGACAAGCGGAAAGCTGAAAGATCTTATAGGCACAGCGCGTAAAAAAGACTAACTAAAAGGGATGTTTATGGCAAAGATAACCAGCACGGAACAGTTAATAAGCCTCTCACAGAGAAAGAAGGAAGTGAACGAAAGCTGCACAAAGGTGGTCACGTTATGCGCCGGCACGGGGTGCTGCGCTTCTGGCTGCCTTTCTGTTCTGACCGCGCTTCGCAGCGAGCTGGAGCGGGAAGAGCTGTCGCATAAGATAAGGATAAGGACCACGGGATGTCACGGTTTTTGCGAGCAGGGGCCGCTCATGGTGATAGAGCCTGGCAATATATTCTACTGCCGCATAAAACCAGAGGATGTTAGGGCGATAGTATCTGATACTCTGGGGCATGATAAGGTGCTGGATAGGCTCTTATATACGGATCCGTCAACCGGCAAAAAGATCAGATGCGAAAAAGATATACCTTTTTACAAGATCCAGGACCGCGCTGTCCTTGGGCAGAATAAGCTTGTGGACCCCTGTGACATAAACGACTATATCGCGAACGGCGGATACGCGGCGCTGGCGAAGGTGTTGAAGTCAATGAAGCCGGAAGAGGTTATCGGCGAAATAAAGGCATCCGGCTTAAGAGGTCGCGGCGGCGGCGGTTTCCCTACGGGTAAGAAGTGGGAACACTGCAGGAAGGCCGAAGGGAGCGCCAAATACGTGATCTGTAATGCTGATGAAGGCGATCCGGGCGCGTATATGGACAGGAGCATCCTGGAAGGGAATCCCCACGCGGTTATCGAGGGCATGCTTATAGGCGCTTACGCCATAGGCTCCTCGGAAGGATATATATATGTAAGGAATGAATACCCAATAGCCGTGGAGCATGCAGAGGTAGCCTTAAAACAGGCTGAAGATCTAGGGCTCCTCGGCGGTAATATCCTGGGCATGCATTTTTCCTTCGACATAAAGATAGCCAGGGGCGGCGGCGCCTTTGTATGCGGGGAGTCCACAGCCCTAATGGCTTCTCTTGAAGGTAGGGTCGGCGAACCCAGGCCTAAAGACATACATACCACGGACAGAGGGTTCATGGAATTTCCGACAAACCTGAACAACGTCGAAACGTGGGCCAATGTCCCCTCCATCATAACCAACGGCGCCGGATGGTTTTCAGCGAAAGGGACGGATAAGAGTAAAGGGACGAAGATATTTGCTCTCACCGGACAGATAAGGAACACCGGCCTTGTCGAAATACCCATGGGAACCACTCTGCGGGAGATCATATACGATATAGGAGGGGGTTCGGCCACCGGCAAAAAGATAAAGGCTGTTCAGACGGGTGGGCCTTCCGGCGGATGCCTCCCTGAAGATAAATTTGACCTCCCGGTGGATTTCGATGTTCTCACAGAAGCGGGTTCTATGGTGGGTTCGGGCGGCATGGTTGTCCTGGATGAGTCAACATGCATGGTCGACGTTGCCAAGTATTTCGTCAATTTCCTTATAGACGAATCCTGCGGGAAGTGTGTGCCCTGCAGAATAGGCCTGAGCCGTATGCGTGAAGTGATAGAGGATATAACAAAAGGCAAGGGCACCGCTGAGAAGATAGAGCTCCTTAAGGACGTAGCTGATACCGTATCTGAGGGCTCGCTCTGCGCGCTCGGCAAGACCGCGCCGAACCCGGTGCTTTCGACCATAAAATACTTTAAGGACGAATACGACGCCCACATAAAAGATAAGAAGTGCCCCGCAGGCGTATGCAAGGAGTTGATACATTACAGTATAGATGAAGCTAAATGCACGGGGTGCATCGCCTGCTTAAAGGCGTGCCCGCACAATGCTGTTTCGGGCGAAGTGAAGAAGCCCCACAGTATTGACGATAAGCTTTGCGAGAAGTGCGGCATATGCAAAGAACGATGTAAGTTCGATGCCGTGACGGTAAGGTAGTAGTAGACGGCTCTTTAATAATAGCTTTAAGCGACAGCGTTGTCGCTATTCACCGAGGAGGCATAGATGCCTGAGTACGTAACTCTAAGTATAGACGGGGCCAACGTAAGGGCCCCAAAGGGTAGTTCTGTTCTGGACGCGGCGCTTGAGTACGGGATATGCATCCCGCACCTCTGTCATGTGCGCAGCCTTACGCCTATGGGCGTATGCCGGCTGTGCATAGTGGAGCATATAAAACACGGCAGGTCGAAGATCACCACTTCCTGCACGCTCGAAGCCGAGGAAGACATGATAATATTGGCACACACCGATAAGATCATGAAACTGAGACGAAACATTGCCGAGATGCTCGTAGCCGAGGCGCCAAATTCGCGCGCCATCCAGGACGTAGCTGCAAGATGCGGCGTAAAGAACGTGAGATACCCTTTCAGGAGCAAAGACTGTGTTCTGTGCGGGCGGTGTGTTCGCGCCTGCGATGAGATGTGGCAGTCTGAGTCTTTAGGATTTGTAGGGCGTGGCGAAGAGAGGCACGTGGCACTTCCGTTTAACAAGCGGCCCGACTCATGCAAGAAATGCAACGCCTGCATCGATCTTTGTCCTATGACCATAACACCGTGTCCCGGACCCATGAAGGAAGGCGATGAAGCCCTCTGCGGGTTGTGCGAGTCACAGTTGTCCATGGCGAAAGAAATGCCGGATACCTGCGTGGACTGCAGACTGGGAGAAGGTTTTGATTGCCTGAGAAGTTTTGGTAAAAAATAGAGAAGAAATACGGAGGGAGCAAAATGAATTTACAGAGGCCAAATGCCAATGATGTAACACAGACTTCAAACAGGTCGAGGAACGTCGCGCCGACATCGGGAATATGCACGCGATGTATCGACGGATGCCGCGGGAACTGCGAGGTCTTCAAGGCCAGTTTCAGGGGCAGAGAGGTTATATATCCCGGGCCTTTCGGCGAGATAACGGCTGGAGGGGATAAGGATTACCCGGTAGATTATTCCCATATTAATATCCTGGGTTACGCTATGGGGGCGAAGGGTTTGCCCAAAGGCGTCGAAGGAAATCCTGACACCGCGATCTTTCCGAACGTAGAAACTGAAACCCAATACGGCTGGGATAAGAAGGTCAAAATGAGGATACCCGCCTTTACAGGGGCTCTAGGCTCTACGGAGATAGCGAGAAAGAACTGGGAGCACTTCGCGATAGGCGCGGCTATTTCAGGCGTAACGCTCGTATGCGGAGAGAACGTATGCGGCATTGACCCTGCGCTCGAGCTCGATTCTGACGGGAAGATCAAGAAAGCGCCTGATATGGACAGGAGGATCGAGACTTACAGAAAGTTCCACGAAGGCTACGGTGAGATACTCGTCCAGATGAACGTTGAGGATACAAGGCTTGGCGTGGCAGAGTACGTGCAGAAGAAGCACAACCTCGATACCATTGAGCTTAAATGGGGCCAGGGAGCGAAATGCATAGGCGGTGAGATCAAGGTGAAGACCCTGGACAGGGCCCTTGAACTTAAGAAACGCGGATATATAGTCACTCCTGATCCGACACTCAAGACAGTGCAGGCCGCATATAACGCAGGTGCCATCAAGGAGTTCGAGCGTCATTCAAGGCTCGGTTTTGTTACCGAGAAGGACTTCTTCGATGAGGTCAAGCGCTTGCGAAGTATCGGGTTCAAACGCATTACGCTGAAGACCGGCGCTTACCCGTTGAGAGAGCTCGCAATGGCCATTAAATGGAGCTCTATGGCCAAGATAGATCTATTGACGATAGACGGCGCTCCGGGCGGTACAGGCATGAGCCCCTGGAGGATGATGGAAGAATGGGGAATACCCACATTCTATCTCCAGTCCATGACATACGACATATGCAAAAAACTCGAAGCAAAGGGGATGCGTATCCCTGATATAGCCATAGCCGGCGGTTTCTCCACAGAGGATCATATTTTCAAAGTACTCTCGATGGGCGCGCCGTATGTAAAATCGGTATGCATGGGGAGAGCCCTCATGATACCCGGCATGGTAGGAAAGAACATCGGTTACTGGATAGAAGGCAAGGATCTCCCGAACACGGTTTCACGCTTCGGCAGGAAACCAGAAGAGATCTTTGTATGTTATAAAGAGCTCGAGGCCAAATATGGCGACAGGATGAAAGAAATACCCCTGGGAGCCATGGGCATCTACAGCTTCTCACAAAAGCTAAGGGTGGGTCTACAGCAGCTTATGGCCGGGACGAGGAACTTCAATATCTCCACCATAACAAGAGATGACGTCACAGCCCTCACCGAAGAGGCCGCCAAGATCTCCGGCATCCCGTATGTAATGGATGCGTACAGGGAAGAGGCGGAAGCGGTGCTCGACGACAAGGCGGCAGTGGCGGTATAAGTACGGTCTAGTAAAAAGAGAGTAGGGCAGGGTAGAACCTGCCCTACTTTTTTTATTTTCCCATTGACAAAAGATACTATTGTGGTATCATTTACCGGTGAAGAGTATGTTAACGAAAGGAGGGGGAGGAATGGCGAAGTTGAAGAACGGGCAGAAGCTGGTATGTGTTCCCTGCGGCAGGGAAGTCACAGTAGGGTGTTGCGGCGCTTCGGAATCGACTATATGGTGCTGCGAGAAGCCTATGAGCACTGCCAAGAAACCGGAGAAGAAAAAGTAGTTTTACTGCGGGGTGCGGCATGATAGAATATATGCCGTATCCCGCAAATCTGATCCGAAAGGGGGTCGAGCATAATGGCAGCTGTAAAGATACTGGATAATATATACTGGGTAGGGGCGGTCGATCGTGACGTAAGGAATTTTCACGGCCATACGTACACCACCAAGAGGGGCACTACATATAATGCCTACCTTGTCGTGGACGAGAAGACGGCTTTAATAGATACCGTATACGCGCCTTTTACCGATGGGATGATAAGGAACATAAAGGATATCATTCCTCTTGAGAAAATAGATTATATTATAGCCAATCACGTGGAGACCGACCATTCAGGCGCCCTTCCCGCGATACATAAATTATGCCCGAAGGCAAAGGTCCTGGGGACCGCGAAATGCAAGGAAGGGTTATATAAGAACTATTACGGCGATTGGGATTTCCAGGTCGTAAAGACCAATGATACGCTGAAGCTCGGCAAGAGGACCCTGACATTCCTTGAAGCGCCCATGCTCCACTGGCCTGACAGCATGTTCACGTATATACCGGAAGAGCAATTGCTGTTGCCGAACGACGCGTTCGGACAGCATATAGCCACTTCAGAACGATTTGATGATGAGGTCGATGAGGCCGCGCTTATGGACGAAGCCGCGAAGTATTATGGGAATATCCTTTGGCCTTTAAGCGGCCTTGTGGTAAAGAAGATCGAGCAAGTCCAGGAATTGAAGATCCCCATAAAGATGATCGCCCCGAGCCACGGTATCATTTGGCGGAAAAACCCTATGAAAATAGTAAAGGCGTATTTATCTTGGGGGAAAAACGAGACCAGGAATAAGGTGGTGCTTGTATATGAAACTATGTGGACGGCGACTGAGAAGATGGCGGCCAAAATAGCCGAAGGGGCTTCAAAAGCAGGCGCGGAAGTGAAGGTCTTTGATATAAATAAGTCGGATTCCACGGAAGTGATCAGTGAAATGCTGGATGCAAAAGGCTTCCTTATCGGATCATCCACCCACGACAACGATATGCTGCATCATATTGCCGGTTTCCTGTATTTTCTTAAAGGGCTTAAGCCTAAGAAGAGAATAGGGGCGGCATTCGGCTCTTACGGCTGGACAGGCGGAGCGGTAAAGTCGATAGAGAATTTCATGAAGGAAGGCGGCATAGAGGTAGCTCAACCGCCTCTTTCTGTAAAATATATGCCGGATGAGAAAGAGGCGAAAGAGTGCTACGAGTTCGGCAGGAGTTTCGCGGAGAAACTTAAATAGGAGGACTATATGGATAAATACAAGTGCACGGTATGCGGCTATATCTACGACCCTGAGAAGGGCGATCCCGATAACGGGGTAAAACCCGGCACATCTTTCGAGAGCCTCCCTGATGACTGGGTATGCCCTGAATGCGGGGTAGGAAGGAGTGAGTTCGAAAAGATTTAATAGTAGAAATTGTAAACCTAAAATGTTATAATGGTTTACAATATGGACCTCTTAAGATCACCTCTCACGGAGTTGTTGCGCGAGGCAGACAGAGTAAGAAGAGAGGCTGCCGGCGACCGGCTTGAACTCTGCAGTATAATAAACGCCAAATCCGGCCTCTGCAGTGAAGACTGCAAATTCTGCGCCCAATCCTCATGCCATAACTCTGATGTGCCCCAATACCCGCTCAGATCCAAAGACGAGATAATAGAAGCCGCAAGGGCTGCCAAAGATACCGGGGCGCAGAAGTTCGGTATAGTTACAAGCGGCAACAGGCTTACAACTGAAGAGCTGGTTGAGATCGCTCAGGCCATATCCCGGATAAAGAATGATATTGGGATGGATGTCTGCGGCTCTCTCGGTGCGCTCAAAAAAGATGAACTGCTCAGGTTAAAGGACGCGGGCCTTTCGCGATACCACCATAATATAGAGACCTCACCCAATTATTATCCAAAGATAGTCACCACGCACGATTTCCAAGAGAGAATCGATACTATAAAGGCCGCCAAAGGGGCCGGCCTTGAAGTTTGTTCAGGCGGTATTATAGGCATGGGAGAGAGCTGGCAGGACAGGATAGACATGGCAAACCTCCTGAAGGAACTGGATGTAGATTCTGTCCCTATTAATCTTTTGGTTCCCATAAAAGGCACTGCAATGGAGTCACAGGAAACGATATCGTGCAATGACGCCATAAGGGCTATATCTATATTCAGGATCATCCTCAAAGATAAGACCATAAAGATAGCCGCCGGCAGAGAGAGCGTACTGAAAGACTTTCAGGGGATGGGTTTTATGGCCGGGGCAAACGGCATGCTTATAGGCGGGTATCTCACAGTAAAAGGCCGGCCGATAGACGCGGACCACGGCCTTGCCAGAGAGATAAAGAAGTTATGGGCAGAATAGACGAGTTCTTAAGCCAGAGGCAGGATAAAAACCTTTTCAGGACCGTACGGCCCGCAGGGTTGAGAGGCGGCGGTTTAATAGAATTCGACGGGAAGAGCTTTATCGACTTTTCATCAAATGACTATCTTGGCCTGTCAAACCATCCAAGGTTAAAAGAAGCGGCGAAGCAGGCGACCGACAGATTCGGGACCGGCTCTTCTGCCTCGAGGCTTTTAAGCGGCAGCCTCAAGCTCCATGAGGAACTGGAATGCAAAATAGCCGCATTCAAGGACAAAGAGGCTGCTTTGGCATTCAACTCAGGCTATCAGGCGAACGTAGGTGCAATAAGCGCCCTCCTTGGCAAAAATGACGCCATATTCTATGACAGGCTCTGCCATGCTAGCATAATAGACGGGATACTCCTTTCAGGAGCGAGGCATTTCCGGTTTAATCATAATAATACCGGGCATCTAGAAGCCTTATTAAAGGCAGAGAGAGATAAGTTCAAGGAAGCACTCATCATCACAGAGACGATATTCAGTATGGACGGCGACAGAGCGCCGGTCAGAGAACTTGTCCGATTGAAAGATAAGTATGGCTGCACGTTCATGGTGGACGAGGCCCACGCGACAGGCATTTTTGGCCGAGAAGGCAGCGGTGTTGTGGCTGAAAAAGGACTCTCCAGTGAGGTGGATCTTATAATGGGGACGTTCTCAAAGGCCCTTGGGAGCTTCGGGGCTTACATCGCATCTTCCCGGGAATTAGTAGACTATTTAATCAATGCATGCAGGAGTTTTATATACTCTACCGCGCTGCCGCCGGCTGTCATAGCCGCTAATATAGCCAGCCTGGATGTTGTAAGGGACGAACCTTTCCGCAGAAAGAGGCTCATTGAAAAGAGCGGGCATTTCCGTGATGAGCTCAAAAAGTGCGGATTTAATGTTAAAGGGGAGTCGCAAATAATCCCTCTTATAATAGGCAGTAACGATGAGACAGTCAGAATGAGCGAGGCGCTTAAAGAGAAGAGGTATTGGGCGCTTCCTATAAGACAGCCGACAGTTCCGGCCGGAGCCTCGAGGCTGAGGTTTTCATTAATTTATGACCACGGAAAAGATAAACTGAAAGGGCTTTTGGATGAGATCAAGAACATCCACGGTATTTAAATATATAAATAAAAAGAAAAACGGGACTGCAGTGCTCATACCCGGCTGGGCGACTGATCACAGGATATTCAATACCCTGGAATTAGGACGGAATTATTTGATACCGGTCAAGTTCTCGCCAATGGATTTCGAGGAGAAGCTTGCAAAGGAGCTTAAGAAGAGAAAGATCGAGAAGGTCTCTTTGTTCGGGTATTCGCTCGGTGGGTTTATTGCATCGAATTTCGCCTCGAAATACCCCGAGATCGTGGATGAGCTTGTACTCGTAAGCATAAGAGAGTTATATAAAAAAGCGGAGATAAAGAAGGTAAAGGAGAGCCTTGAGAAGAATAAAAAGGCCTATCTTTACAAGTTCTATAACCAGTGTTTCAACGACGAAAAAAAGAGAGCGAAGTTCAAAGCTGGCCTTATGAAGGACTACCTTAAGGAGTTTGACCTTAACTATCTTCTCGAGACCCTGGATTATTTGGGAAATTTTATCTTTAAACCGGGTCTGATAGATCGGATAAAGAGCGTCAGCATAATACACGGAGAAAACGACAGGATAGCCCCTATCGAGGAGGCGAAGAATATAAAGAAGAAGCTGCCGCGGGCGGGCTTTATAAACGTAAGGGGCGCGGGCCACATACCGTTCTATGGATAAGAATACAATAAAAAAGAACTTTTCCAGATTTGCGCCTTACTATGACAGGTATTCGTCTGTCCAGGACCACTGTGCCTCACGGCTCATTTCCAAGCTGGGGGATAGGGCCTTCTCCAGTATCCTGGATATAGGCTGCGGCACGGGTAATTATACGGCGTTATTGAGAAAACGTTTTCCTGATGCCGCAATAAAGGCGCTCGATATATCAAAGGATATGGTTAACGTAGCCGAGAGAAAGCTCGGGAAGAAGAACGTGGAGTTTTCAGTAAAGGATGCCGAGACCATAAACTATAAGCGCAAGTTTGACCTTATAAGCTCAAATGCAGTATTGCAGTGGTTCAATAATACGAAGAATACATTGGCTAATTACAGCGAAATGCTCACAGCCGGCGGCATTATAGCGTTCTCGACATTCGGCCCCGATACCTTCCGTGAGCTGGACTTATCCTTAAAAGAACTTTTTTGTGACGATATATCCGTAATAGCGAACACTTTTTACGATAAGGAATACCTGACAGGCATTCTGGAAAGATTCTTCAGGAATGTAAAGGCAGAGACTGAAGTTTACCAAGAAAAGTATGATTCGCTTAACAGCCTTCTTAAGAAGATAAAATATACCGGAACAAGAGGCGCAGCCGCAAACAAGAACTTCTGGACGAAAAAGATGATGGGCCAGCTCGATAAGATATACCGCAGGAGATTCAAAGAAATAAGAGCAACCTATCAGGTGTTTTATTTAAGGGGTGTGAATTGAACGGTATCTTTGTCACAGGCACAGATACGGGCGTGGGAAAGAGTGTCGTTACAGGCCTTATAGCGCGGCACCTTCTGGATGAGGGCCATAGCGTTATCACCCAGAAGTGGGTGGAGACCGGCACAAAGGGTTTCTCAAAAGACATAGCCACGCATCTTAAGATGATGGGTAAACGGAGGCAAGACGTGCACGGCTTATCGAAGCACTTGTGCCCGTATAGTTTTGGATTCCCGTCGTCCCCACATCTCGCGGCAAAGCTGGAGAATGAGTCTATCAGCTCCGGGAAGATAAAGAGCTCATTCAGATATCTGCAGAAAAGGTTCGATTATGTGATAGTCGAAGGGGCCGGCGGCGCGCTGGTGCCTTATAATTCAAAGAAGCTCCTCATAGATATCGCGAGAGACCTGAAGCTTCCTGTGATTATCGTGGCAGAGAATAAGCTCGGGGCCATAAACCATACATTACTGACCATAGAGGCCGTTAAAAAAAGGGGCATGAAGGTGATCGGGGTAATATTCAACAGCTGGAGGGGAAGACCCGACAAGAAGATCCTGGAAGATAACATGGATATAGTGGAGAGATTCATGTCCACGCAATGACAGGATGTGTTAGCATATGGATAACTGGATAAGAAAAGACCTTAAATATAACTGGCACCCCTACACGCAGATGAAAGACTGCCGGGGGCTTCCGCCTGTTCTTATAGAGAAGGCGAAAGGGATAATGCTTTACGATGATAAGGGGAATTCTTATTATGACACTATATCGAGCTGGTGGTGCAACATCCACGGCCATAACCATCCGAGGATAAAGCGCGCTATAAAAAGGCAGCTCAATTCGCTGGATCATGTCCTCTTTGCCGGTTTTACGCATAAGCCGGCGATACTGCTTGCAGAGAAGCTGGTCGCGTTAACTCCGAAAAACCTGACGAAGGTCTTCTTTTCCGATAACGGTTCTACCGCGGTCGAGACCGCGCTTAAGATGTCGTTCCAGTATTGGCACAATATCGGTGAAAAAAAGAAGAAAAAGTTCATCTCGCTCGATTGCGGGTACCACGGGGACACGATAGGGGCGATGTCTCTCGGCGGGGTGGATCTTTTTAATGAGATCTTCTCGCCGCTTTTTTTTAACTCGACGAAGGTGCCATCGCCGTATTGTTATCGCTGTCCCATGAAGAAAAAGAGGCTCTCCTGTGACATAGACTGCATAAAGCCGCTTGAGGAGGTCTTAAGCAAAGGAAAGGACGGGATCGCCGCGTTCATCATGGAGCCGATGATACTCGCGGCAGGCGGGATGATAGTCTATCCGAAAGAATATCTTGAAAAAGCCGCAGCGCTTTGCAGAAAGTATAATATACATTTGATACTGGATGAAGTCGCGACCGGTTTCGGCAGGACAGGAAAGATGTTCGCCTGCGAACACGCCGGCATTAAACCCGACTTTATGTGTCTTTCAAAAGGGATAACTTCCGGGACGCTCGCCTTAGGCGCTACGCTTACCACTAGCGAAGTCTGCGACGCCTTCTACGCGGACCACGATGAGAAAAAGACCTTTTATCACGGCCATACATATACGGCTAATCCTGTAGCGTGTTCGGCCGCGCTTGCGAGCCTTGAGGTGTTTGAGGTAGAGGGGACTTTGGACAGGCTGAACAGCGTGATGACATATCTTCATAACGGCATTGATCAGTTTCGGTCACTCAATATGGTGGGAGACATAAGGTCAATAGGGATGATAGCCGCGCTCGAGCTTGTGCGTGACAGGAAGACGAAGAAGGAGTTCGGCATCGATGACAGGATAGGTCTCAGGATATACAGGAGGGCGCTTAAAGAGGGAATAATATTGCGGCCGCTGGGCAGTATCATATATTTCTACCTGCCGCTTTGTACGAAGAGACGCGACATTGACGCGATCCTGGATAAGGCCTACAGGGCAATAAGGAATGAAGCGAAAAGCTAGAGGTTTTTCTTGACTTTCTTTTTTTTATCCGGTATAATTGATATTGAAATTCAATATCAATTAGCGCTTATGATGTTTTTTATGAGAGGAAACCATGCCGGAAGCGCACCGTATCTTTATCGATTATTTGAGGGGCAGGAACCTGAAGCTCACAGACCAGCGCCAGGAGATACTCAGCATATTCCTGAAGACCGAGCGGCACGTGAGCGTGGAGGATATGTACGATATAGTCAGGAAGAAAGACAGCGCTATAGGCCACGCTACGGTCTTTCGGACATTGAAACTCCTACGCGATGCCGGCATCGCAAAAGAGGTGGATTTCGGGGACAGGATAGTAAGGTATGAGCATAAATACGGCCACAGGCATCATGACCATCTTGTATGCGTGGAATGCGGCAGTTTCATAGAGGTCTTCGATGAGAGAATAGAGGAATTGCAGGACAAGCTTTGCAGGAACAAAGGGTTCCTGCCGCACAGGCACAAGATGGAGATATACGGCGTTTGCCGGAACTGCAGAAGAAAAGAGGGAAACTGAGGCATGATAATAGACCTGACACACCTGAAGCCGGGCGAATCGGGTACCGTAACGGAGCTCCGGGGCGGCTATGAATTTACAAGAAAGATACAGAACATGGGCGTAAGGCCGGGCAAGATGATAACGAAGCTCAGTTCTCATTTCTGGCGAGGGCCGCAGACCGTGCAGATAGATAAGGCCAAGATCGCGATAGGGTTCGGCATGGCGAAGAAAGTGATGATAGAGGTAGAAAGATGAATGAAATATTATTAATGGGTAACCCCAATGTAGGCAAGAGCGCTTTATTCTCAAGGCTCGCCGGCGCCAGGGTCGCTATCTCCAATTATTCCGGCAGTACTGTAGAGTTTACCCAGGGCCGCATGAAGATAGGCGAGGAGAGGCCTGTGGTCATAGACGTCCCCGGTACATATTCGCTGGAGCCGACAAATAAGGCCGAAGAAGTAGCGACAAAAATGCTAAAGGGCGGAGACCTTATCATAAACGTCGTTGACGCGACCAACCTTGAGCGCAATCTATACCTTACATTAGAGCTCATAGAAAAAGGCGCGGCGGTTATTGTGGCGCTCAATATGTGGGATGAGACAAGGCACCGCGGCATTTCAATAGATGTAGAGGCCCTGGAGCAGGAGCTTGGTGTGCCTGTCGTCCCGACCTGCGGCCTGACAGGTGAGGGGATAAGAGAACTTGTAAAACGCTTTAAAGAGGTGAAATATTCGGAGCCCGAGAAGTCCAGTGATAAAAAAAGGCATGAGCGAATCGGTAAAATTGTTAAGAACGTCCAGAAGCTGACACACCATCACCATACTTTCCTGCAGCGGCTGGAGGACCTGAGCATTAGGCCGCTGACAGGGCTTCCTATCGCCGCAGGGGTGATATTCCTTGCTTTTTTGGTGATACGTTTTATCGGGGAAGGGCTTATAGGCTATGTCTTTGAGCCGTTATTTGAGCATTTCTGGTCCCCTGTGATGATGGAGCTCAACCGCATCGTAGGAGACGGCACTTTCCTGCAGAAGGTGCTTATAGGGGAGATGATAGACGGCAGTATAGTCTTTAAAGAATCTTTCGGCGTCTTTACGACAGGCCTCTTTGTGCCGATTGCTATGGTCCTTCCTTATATAATAAGCTTCTACTTAGTGCTGGGGCTTTTGGAGGATTTCGGGTACTTGCCGAGGCTTGCCGTAATGGTGGACAATCTTATGCACAGGATAGGCCTGCACGGTTACGCGATAGTACCCATGATATTGGGATTAGGCTGCAATGTCCCCGGTGCCATGGCTATAAGGCTCCTTGAGGGGCGCCGGGAGAAATTCATAGCGGCTACATTGATGTCCGTTGCCGTCCCATGCATGGCGCAGATCGCTATGATAATAGGACTGCTCGGGGAAAGAGGCGGAAGGTATGTTGCCGCGGTCTTCGGTATTCTGTTTACTATACTCGTTTTAAAAGGGCTCATAATGAACAGGCTTTTGAAAGGGCAGAGCCCTGAGATACTTCTCGAGATACCGGCTTACAGGATACCACAGTTCAAGGCTGTGATGAAGAAGCTCTATATGAGGGTGTCATGGTTCCTGAAAGAGGCGGTACCCTACGTCCTTTTAGGGGTGCTCGTAGTCAATATTTTATATATGCTCAAGATCATAGATATGCTTGCAGGCGTATTCAGCCCTGTAATAACCGGCCTCTGGGGGCTTCCGAAAGAGGCGGTCTCGGCGCTCCTCATAGGGTTTCTAAGG